>JAZOXE010000036.1:0-13864 GCA_045659525.1 Faecousia sp.
AGAATCTTACTTGATCGCTACAGATTCCACAGGACATGGTGTAATGCTTACAGCAGTAAGTGGCGCAGAAGATAAGTGGTTCTTACCAGCTAACTTAGAATTCCTTGCATTAGATGATTCGCGTGCGGATGGTATTGTTGGAGAGTGGACTGATGCCAACGGTAACAAATATAACTTAGATGCAGAAAACGGACTTTTCATCAAAGGTAATAAAGCGGATTCAGAAGGTACATACAGTGTGGTTGAGAATGAAAATGGTGAATTAATCTTAACACTTGTGGTAAATGGTAGTGCATTACAATTTGAATACGCATTAGATGGCAACAAGATGACTCTTGTAAACTATCCAAAAGAAGAACAACCAGTAGAACACATCTGGACAAAGTAATAATTAAGGCCCTGCTTTTATAGCAGGGCCATTTTTTTATCCAATATTAGGTAATTTTGCAAGGCTTTTTGCAATTTCTTCATCTGTTGGCACATAGTTTACCATGTTGCCATCGTGGAATTTTTCATAAGACATCATATCAAAGTAACCCGTACCGGTAAGCCCAAACACGATGGTCTTTTCCTCTCCGGTTTCTTTGCATTTCAGCGCCTCATCGATGGCGACCTTAATGGCGTGAGAACTTTCCGGCGCAGGCAAAATGCCCTCGACTCTGGCAAATTGCTCTGCCGCCGCAAACACTTCGGTTTGCTTTACGGAAACGGCTTCCATAAGACCATCATCGTAGAGTTGAGAGAGGGTGGAACTCATCCCGTGATACCGCAGGCCACCTGCATGGCTTGCGGAGGGAATAAAGCCACTACCCAAAGTATACATTTTTGAAAGAGGACACACTTTACCGGTATCGCAGAAATCATATGCGTATGTGCCTCTTGTAAAACTGGGGCAGGAAGCCGGTTCAACCGCAATAATTCGGTAGTTTGCCTTACCTTTGATCTTTTCTCCCATAAATGGCGCAATCAAACCACCCAAATTGGAACCACCACCGGCGCAGCCGATAATAATGTCCGGCGTAATACCATATTTATCCAGCGCCGTTTTCGTTTCCAAGCCAATCACAGACTGGTGTAGCATAACCTGATTGAGTACGCTCCCCAATACATAGCGGTATCCCTCTAACTCCCCTGCTTTTTCCACAGCCTCGGAAATTGCGCAACCTAAACTACCGGTGGTACCGGGATGCTCTTCCAAGATTTTTCTGCCCACATTGGTTTCCATAGAGGGAGAAGGTGTGACCGAAGCGCCATATGTGCGCATTACTTCCCGGCGGAAAGGCTTTTGTTCATAAGACACTTTCACCATATAAACTTTGCAGTCCAAATCAAAATAGGAGCAGGCCATTGAAAGCGCTGTGCCCCACTGCCCTGCGCCAGTCTCCGTTGTTACGCCTTTTAAGCCTTGCTTTTTCGCATAATATGCCTGGGCAATGGCGGAGTTTAATTTGTGACTGCCACTGGTGTTGTTGCCTTCGAATTTATAGTAAATTTTTGCCGGTGTTTGCAGTTTCTCCTCCAGGCAGTATGCCCGTACCAAGGGAGACGGGCGGTACATCCGGTAAAAATCCCGGATTTCCTGAGGGATGGGAATGTAAGCATTGGTATCATCCAATTCCTGCTGTACCAATTCCTGACAGAACACCTCGTTAAGTTCCTCGGCAGTCATCGGCTCTTTGGTTTCCGGGTTCAAAAGCGGCGCCGGTTTGTTTACCATATCTGCCCGAAGGTTATACCAAGCCTTTGGCATCTCGTTTTCTTCCAAATAAATTTTGTAGGGAATCTCTTTTGCGTTCATAATTGCATCTCCTTCATAATCAGGGCAAAAACAAAGTCCTGCCCCAGTAATGAGCTGGGACAGGACATAAATCCTGCGGTGCCACCCGGCTTGACGTGAAACACGCCCTCTCACGCATACAAACATATGCTGACGTTTTTTACGGAGTGCCTGCTCCGGCGCACATACTCGAAAACTCTTTCTGATTGCCCTCGGAAGTCCATTGGGCGCTATGTGTTCCGTTGTAATCTCACCATCTACAACTCTCTTTGGGAACAGGGAAAGCACTTACTTACTCTTCCTCATCGGTTTATGGAATTATAACACTCTATAAAATAATTGTCAAGGGGCTCACAAAGCATTTACCGGATGTAGTTCCTCGAATTTTCGCCGTTTCCGATTAAAGATAACCAAAAAAGCGATATACTGGGAAATCAACGTAACTACCCAGGATATGATATAGGATAAAAGTAAACATTCCAGCGTATGGTATTGCGGAATCTGGAATATGGTATAAATCCATATAATCCGCAAAGCACAGATACCGGTAATGGATATAATCATAGGCAACACAGAACTGCCTATTCCGCGTTGCGCGCCGACGGTTACATCCATAGCACCAAAAATAAAATAAGGCATGCCAACATACAGCATATGCTGAACGCCAAATTGAATGGCTGCTTGAGAGTCAGAAATATAAAAGGATAACAATTGATTGGACAGCAAACAGAATATGCCCCCCATTACAATTCCCGTAACACTAACGCACAGAAGACAGGAATGAAGCACTTTACGAATACGGTCATAATTCCCAGCACCCTTATTCTGACTGACAAAATTGATGCATGTCTGATAGAAGGCATTCATGGAAACGTAAATAAAGCCACACAGATTTGCACCCGCCGCCATCCCGGAAATCACCGTCTCACCGAAACTGTTGATCGAAGACTGAATAATCACATTGGAAATCGAAAAAACAGAACTTTGAATGCCTGCAGGCAGACCAACCCGGAGAATTTTCAAAAACTCTGTCTTGTAAATGTGCAGTTTCTTAAGACGCAATTTGCAGGCATCTTCCCGTTTCATCAAAACAGTAACTACCAAAATTGCAGACACAGTCTGGGAAATGGCGGTTGCCAATGCGACACCGTCCACATCCATGTTGAAAAATTTCACAAAAATAAGATTCAGTGCCACATTTAACAAACCAGAAAGTGCAAGACAGACAAAGGGACTTTTCGTGTCTCCTGCCGCCCGCAAAATAGCGGCGCAAAAATTGTAAACGAGGCAGGGTAAAATACCGCAAAAGTAAATTCGCATATACTTTGTGGAAAGATCTAACACTTTACCCGGTGTACCCATTAGTTTAAGAAAAGTACTCGACATCGTAATACCGACAACCGTCAGGATTGCGCCACCGATGATTGCCACCGGCAGGGACGTATGCACGGCTCTGCTCACTGCTGCATTTTGGCGGCTTCCCATGGCGTGGGCAACCGCAACGCCGGTGCCGATGGAAAGACCGATAAACAAATTAACAATCAGATTAATCAGGCTTCCCGTAGCGCCAACAGCCGCAACGCAAACACTGCCGCAGTACTGACCGACAACCACCAAATCTGCCGCATTAAAAAGCAGTTGCAAAATGCTGGCGAGAATAATGGGGATTGTATAGGAAATAATGTTTTTAAGCATCGGGCCGCTGGTCATATTGATAGTATCACGTTTCACCTGCAGTCCCTCCCTTCCAGTCAAGGTTATTATACGCCCAAAATACTTTTTGTCCAGTACCAAATGCAGAATTTGCAATTTATTTTCTTACATTTTCCTGCAATTTAATAAAAACCCCTTTTACCCCTTGATTTTCCCGAAAAAATCGCTAAAATAATAGCATATTCGATGGAAAGGAATGTATGGATTATGAATAAAATCTATATTCCGCAGGAATACCACCCCACTTTGGATGCCTACGACACCCAACGGGCCATTGCCTACATAAAAGAAACATTTCAGCAGGAGTTTTCCACCGCGCTGAATCTAAAGCGGGTTTCCGCTCCCCTATTTGTTACGGAGGACTCCGGACTTAACGACAATCTTAACGGTTTTGAAAGACCGGTTTCCTTTGACGTGCCGGCTGTCGGTACAGATGCGCAAGTGGTTCACTCTCTTGCCAAGTGGAAACGGTTGGCATTGAAGCGTTATCACTTCAGCGTTGGAAATGGCCTCTATACCGATATGAATGCCATACGCAGAGATGAAGACCTGGACAATATTCACTCCATATACGTGGACCAATGGGACTGGGAAAAGATTATCACTGCGGATAACCGAAATTTAGATTACTTAAAACTGATTGTTCGCAGTATTGTGGGTGCGATTTGCAACACCAACGAACGTCTGCATGTCCGTTTCCCCCAATTGGGAACCAATCTAAGCCGGGATGTTGCTTTTATTACCACGCAAGAACTGGAAGATATGTATCCGGATATGACCGGCTCTCAAAGAGAAAGCGCTTATCTTTCGGAGCACCCTACTGCCTGCATTATGCAAATCGGTGGAAAACTTCGTTCCGGCAAGCCCCACGACGGCCGGGCGCCAGACTATGACGACTGGCAACTCAACTGTGACATTTTCTTCTGGAATCCAGTTTTAGGCAGAGCATTGGAGATCTCCTCTATGGGCATCCGGGTGGATGCAGAATCTCTTGACCGGCAATTGACCATCTCCAATTGCAACCAACGTCGGGAACTGCCTTTCCACAAAATGCTCCTTAACAACGAACTGCCGCTAACTATTGGTGGTGGTATCGGGCAAAGCCGTTTGGCTATGCTGATGTTGGGATGCGCCCACATCGGTGAAGTGCAATCAAGCATTTGGGATACTGAAACCTGCAAAGCCTGTGAAAAAGCAGGAATTCCTCTCTTATAATAAAAATTGCCTACCCTATCGGGTAGGCAATTTTAATATTGTTTAAATTACTTCAAGGACTCTTCTACAGCAACAGCCACGGAAACGGTCATGCCGACCATGGGGTTATTACCTGCGCCCAGGAAGCCCATCATCTCAACGTGAGCCGGAACGGAAGAAGAACCTGCGAACTGTGCATCGCCGTGCATACGGCCCATTGTGTCGGTCAAGCCATAAGAAGCAGGACCTGCCGCCATATTATCCGGGTGCAGAGTACGGCCCGTACCGCCACCGGGAGCCACGGAGAAATACTTCTTACCCTGCTCGATACATTCCTTTTTGTAAGTTCCGGCAACAGGGTGCTGGAAGCGAGTGGGGTTGGTGGAGTTACCAGTGATGGAAACGTCAACACCTTCGTGGTGCATGATAGCGACACCTTCCCGAACATCGTCACAGCCGTAGCAGTTAACGGCGGCGCGCTCACCCTTGGAGTACGGAATAGTCTTAACCACTTTCAGTTCACCGGTATAATAATCGAACTGTGTCTGAACGTAGGTAAAGCCATTAATCCGGGAGATAATCTGGGCGGCGTCTTTGCCCAAGCCGTTCAAAATAACCCGCAGGGGTTCTTTCCGGGCCTTATTAGCGCTACGGGCAATGCCGATTGCGCCTTCAGCAGCAGCAAAGGATTCGTGACCTGCCAGGAAAGCAAAGCACTTGGTTTCATCCCGCAGGAGCATAGCGCCCAAATTGCCGTGGCCTAAACCAACCTTACGGTCTTCCGCAACAGAACCAGGAATACAGAAAGCCTGCAAGCCAATACCAATTGCCTCAGCGGCTTCCGCAGCGTTCTTAACGCCTTTCTTCAGCGCGATGGCTGCGCCCACGCAGTAAGCCCAAGCCACGTCTTCGAATGCGATGGGTTGGATGCCCTTTACAATTTCATAAGGATCAAAGCCCTTGGAAGTGCAGATTTCACGGCACTCCTCAACGGATTTCAGACCATACTGAGCAAGGACACCGTTGATTTTGTCAATTTTTCTCTCGTAACCTTCAAACAAAGCCATTTTTGTGTCCTCCTATTATTCGTGGCGGGGATCGATGTACTTAGCGGCATCTGCAAAGCGGCCATAAGAACCCTTCGCCTTCTTCAGCGCCTCATTTGCATCGTCGCCTTTTTTGATAAAGTCCATCATCTTGCCTAAGTTGATGAATTCGTAACCAGTAATGAGGTTCTCTTCATCCAGAGCGATCCGGGTAACATAGCCTTCGGCCATTTCCAGATAACGGGGGCCCTTTGCCTTAGTGGCAAACATAGTGCCAACCTGGCTGCGCAGGCCTTTGCCCAAGTCTTCCAGAGAAGCGCCCACTGCCAAACCGTCTTCAGAGAAAGCGGACTGGCTGCGACCGTAAACGATCTGCAAAAACAGTTCCCGCATAGCGGTATTGATGGCATCACATACCAGGTCGGTATTCAGGGCCTCCAGCAAGGTCTTTCCGATGAGAATTTCAGAAGCCATCGCGGCAGAGTGGGTCATACCGGATCAACCCAGTGTTTCCACCAGTGCCTCTTCGATGATACCCTCTTTCACATTTAGAGTCAATTTGCAACAACCCTGCTGCGGGGCACACCAGCCGATACCGTAGGTAAATCCGCTGACATCTTTAATTTCCTTGACCTGCCCCCACTTGCCCTCTTCAGGAATCGGAGCGGGGCCGTGATAGGCACCTTTGCCCACAGGGCACATGTGCTGTACTTCAGTACTATAAATCATGGCAAACTTTCCTTTCTTTTAAAGCATAATATCGCTTTTAATATTTCCGTAGCACATTATACCGAATTCTCGGCATATTGTCAATGTTTGGAACAAAAAATTACTGGGTAAATCCCTGAATTTCCATAAGTTCCAGAACCTTAATTCCTCTTGCCGTGAGTGCCATTACGCCATGAATCGGATATTGCCGATAGGAAGACATATCCGCACCTTTTAACGGACTCTTGTAGTCGATTTCAATCAGTCCTCTCTTTTCAAGGCACGCAATGATAATCGCGTATTTTTCGGCACAATCCTGCCCATCTTCCAAATATACCGGCTTGAAGTCATCCTTTTTCCGAGCAACCGGTAAAAAGGGTATCTGTCCAAATTTCTGTAAAAACAGGATTTCCTCTTCTATCATTTCAAGGCTGCCGGTGCAACCGTTGCATTTATCACACCCACCGCAGTGTCCGCAATTGCTCATGCATCAACCTCAATCAGTTCATATTCCCGGTTTCCAATACCCAACGCTTCCGCCGCCTCAAGGGTATGAATTGCGTGACGGCTCTCCATACGCTCAATTAAACTGGCTTTTCCGGGGTCATCACTCTGATAAACTAAATCCACGCAGGCCTGGTCAATTGCTACCGGATCTAAACTGATCAACACACCGATATCCGCCATACAAGGGTCTTTCGCCACACCGCAACAGTCGCAGTCTACGCTCATATTTTTCATGACGTTAATATACACAGCATTGCCGTTAAAGTGCTTAACAACAGAGGAAGCGGCATCTGCCATAGCCTCCAGAAATGCGTCGTGGTCTGCAGTCCAAAATTCTTCTGGTACACCAACACCGTGAATATACTTTTTACCGTAGGAAGAAGCAAATCCGATAGACAGTTGTTTCAGTGCGCCACCAAAACCACCCATAGGGTGTCCCTTAAAATGGGAGAGAATTAGAGTCGCATCATACTGACACAAATCTTTGCCCACAAAATTTTTCTTAATTGCCTTTCCTTCCGGGATCTCAAGAACCAGATCCGGTCCTTTGGCATCCAGTAAGTCCACCGGATACATATCACTCCAACCGTGATTTTTTAATGTTTGCATATGGCGTTTTGTTGTATCTCTTCCACCTTCATAAGCAGTGTTGCACTCCACAATCGTGCCGCCAACATAATCTACCACCGGCTTCCAAAAATCCGGCCGTATGAAGTTCTGATTGCCCGGCTCGCCGGAGTGTACCTTCAGCGCGATATTGCCTTTCAGTTCCTTCCCTAATTTCTGATACAGGCCAAGAACTGTTTCCGGCATCAGTTGCTTTGAAAAATATACCTTTGATTTCATATGCATCACTCCTTCCTTTGTATTTTATCCAAAATTTTCCCTATATGCAAGTCAAATTTCGATGGATAAGTTTACCTTTGGTGCCATAAAATGATTTGTAGGAGGGATCAGTATGAAATTTGACCTAAAAAGGCTGATAATTAACCTTTTAATCCCCTTAAGCGTAGGTGGACTTGCCACTTTGCTCAGCGGCGGAATGTCGGATTATAAAACCTTAAATCAGCCACCGCTATCGCCACCAGGGTGGATTTTCCCCATCGTGTGGACCGTTCTATATTTGCTTATGGGATATTCTGCCTATCGTGTTCAGGTGTCCGGTAAGGACACTGCCACAATCCGAAAAGCCCTAATCCCCTACGGAATTCAGTTATTGCTAAATTTCATTTGGCCCATTGTCTTTTTTGGATTTCATTGGTATTTAACTGCATTTTTCATTCTTGTTGCCCTTTGGGTGATGATTTATGTCACAATCCATCAGTTTGATGCGTTAGATGACCTTGCCGGGAATCTGCTTCTGCCCTACATTCTGTGGGTTACTTTTGCCGGGTATCTCAATTTAGGTGTATTCTTACTAAATTAAAAAGCCAAGGGTTTCCCCTTGGCTTTTTCCATTATTCTTCATCTTTCTTGGCTTCTTCAATAATCTTACCCTGGTTTGCCTTCGGCACTTCTTCATAACGTTCAAAACGCAGAGTGAAAGAGCCGCGAGCCTGCGTCATTGCCCGCAGGTCAATGGCGTAACTGCTCATTTCTGCCATGGGAACTTCGGCTTCCACAACGGAGTCACCGTCGCCAGTGGGGTTCATACCCATAACACGGCCGCGGCGCTTATTCAGGTCACCAATTACATCGCCCATGTAGGAATCGGGAACGGTTACCGCCAGTGCGCCAACCGGTTCCAGCAATGTGGGAGCAGCATTGGGCATTGCTTCCTTAAATGCCAGAATAGCCGCCAGTTTAAACGCCATTTCGTTGGAGTCAACAGGGTGATAAGAACCGTCATACAGAACAGCCTTCAGGTTTACCATGGGATAACCAGCCAGGGGGCCTTTCTTAATGGCTTCCTGGATGCCCTTTTCAACTGCAGGGTTAAAGTTCTTGGGAACAGCGCCGCCAACAACCTCTACGTCAAAAATCAGGTCTTCGGTCTCTTCCTGAGGCTCAAAACGTACCCATACGTCACCGAACTGGCCGGAACCGCCGGTCTGCTTCTTATGACGGCCGTGAGCCTCAACTGTCTTTTTAATCTTTTCACGGTATGCAACCTTTGCAGGGCTCAATTCTGCATCCACGCTGAAGCGGGACTTCAGTTTGGATACCAGCACATCCAGTTGCTGATCACCAGCGCCGGAAATAACCATCTGATGGGTTTCCGCGTTGTTTACAACAGTGAAAGAAGGATCTTCTTCATTCAGTCTGGTGAGACCGGCGGCAACTTTTTCTTCCTGACCCTTGGTCTTAGGAGAAATTGCCATAGAGTAGCAAGGCTCTGCATAAGGAATGCTCTTCAGGTTGACAACCTTACGAGGATCGCACAGTGTATCGCCGGTTTTTACTTTGTCCATCTTGCCGATGGCGCCAATATCACCGCAGGACAAGTTCTTGATTTCCGTAGCCTTCTTGCCGCACATAGAATACAAACGGCCCAATTTCTCGGTTTCACCGGTACGGGCATTCACCAAAGTGGTGTCCGAATTGATGTCACCGGAGAGCACTTTCACGAAGGAGTACTTGCCGTACTGGTCGGAAACAGTCTTAAATACAAATGCAGAAGGTACGCCACCGGGAGATACAACAAATTCTTCCGTAGTGCCGTCAGCAAGGGTCGCCTTGTGATAGTTACCTTCTACGGGGTTGGGAAGCAAGTCCAAGATATGGTCCATCAGCATCAGGCTGCCCAGGCAGTTTACACCGGAGCCGCACAGGACCGGGAACAATGTCCGGTCCAAGACACCCTTATGCATACCCTTAATCATTTCAGCATAAGTAAAGTCTTCGCCACCGAAGAACTTATCCATAAATTCTTCACTGGTTTCCGCAACGGATTCCTTCAGTGCATCATTAAACTCGGTAATGACTTCATCTTTGCCTTCAGGAACGTCAATTTCTACCCGCTTCAGATTCTGCATCTCGTATGCCCGCTTATTGAGCACATCAATAATACCGGTCACCTTGCGGTTTGCATCCCAAATAGGTACAACAACGGGAGCAATCCGGTTGCCGTACTTTTCACGCAGAGCGTTAAAAGTAGCGTTATAATCGGAGTTATCCTCATCTACCTTGGAAATGTAAATGAAGCAGGGCATATTCCGCTCTTCGCAGTATTTCCATGCCTTCTCAACGCCAACGGTAATGCCGTCTTTTGCAGCGCAAACAATAATGGCTGCATCCGCTGCGCGGAGGGCTTCCATAGTTGCACCGGAGAAATCAAAGCCACCGGGGGTGTCCAAAATGTTGATTTTAGAATTTTTATAAATCAGCGGTGCTACCGCAGTAGAGATAGAAATATTACGGCGAATTTCTTCCGGATCGTAGTCGCACACAGTATTACCGTCGGCATTTTTGCCAATACGGTCAATTGCTCCGGTCATATAAAGTAAACTCTCCGCCAATGCGGTTTTACCACTGCCACTGTGTCCCAAAAGGCACACGTTACGAATTGCATTTGCAGTATACATAGTCCATTCTCCTTTTTCACTGTTCCGTGGCTACTGCCACAATACAGACATTATACACGAATACCGGACAGATTTCAATGCTTTTTTTGTCATTTTTACAGATTTGACAAGTTTTTATTCCAGCATCTACCTGCACAAGAGTAATTGCGGCTTTTACTTGGAAAAACAGTTTACTTTTTTTTACCTTAATGGTATAATACCGTAAGACTATGTTAGGAGGTGACGCTGTGAAATTCTACTTTCGGAAATTTCAGGAATCTGTGAAAAGCGCGGATTTATTTTTGCTTCTGCTGTGCTTTCTTGTCACAGCCGGCGGCTGTTTGGTCGTTGCCAGTGCCACCAACTATATGGGTTCCGTCCGTTATGTTATCATTCAGATTTTGGCGGCTATTGGTGGCATAATTCTGTATTTCCTTGTCTCTTCCATTGATTTGCAATCGTTTACGGAACATCGTACCGGGCTTGTCATTTTCAACTGTGTTCTACTTCTTATGCTGATTCCCTTTGGCGAAACCATTAACGGCAACCGCAGTTGGGTTAACCTGCCGATTCTTCCCTTTAATATTCAGGTAGCTGAAATCTGCAAAATCACTTATATCCTGATTAATACTTCGGTTATGGCATCCCACCAAAGCAAAATCTCTTCACCAAAATCCGTTTTCCATATGGCGTTTCATTTAGGACTGCTTTTCATAATGAATATGCTTCTGTCTAAAGACATGGGCGTTTCTCTTATTTTCGTATTCATTTTTGCCGGTATGGCATGGGGCGGCGGCGTAAACCCCTTATGGTTTGCTGGCGCAATCGGTGGCGTTACATTGGTGTTTCCAATACTTTGGAATGTGGTTTTTGATGAATACCAGCGGCTTCGGATTATGGTTCTGTTTGACCCTTCATTGGATCCTTCCGGAACCGGACCTCTTTATCACACCAATCAGTCTATCCGCACCCTTACCGGCGGTGGTATGACCGGACAAGGTCTGTTCAATGGAAACCGCACCCAAAACGGTGCGCTTTTTGCCCAGCATACTGACTACATTTTTTCCTCTATTGGAGAAGAACTGGGATATGTTGGGTGCATTATTGCCGTTGGACTTTTAACTGCCATCGTGATACGTTGTATTATTGTCGGTGTCCGCAGTCAGGACTATATGCGCCGGTTGGTTTGTTTCGGCGCCGCCTCGGCACTGATGTTCCAGATTATCATCAATGTAGGTATGTGTATTGGCTTGATGCCGGTTATCGGTCTTACCCTCCCCTTTATCAGTTACGGTGGCTCTTCCCTGATTTCCCTTTACATTATGTTAGGCCTTGTTTCGGGGGTTCACGCCCGACCGTCGCCTACCAGTCACGAACGATATATCCGTCCGCCATATATGACAAAACCCCTTCGCTAATGATTAGCAAAGGGGTTTTCTTTATGCTTTTATAATGTCCTTGATTACCTCACCTGCCAGGATAAAACCTGCCACAGAAGGTACAAAGGCGCAAGACCCGGGCAATGCGTTTCTCCCTTGAGGCAGTTCCGCCCATATGGGATCAGTTTCCGGAATTTCCGGCGCGATGGGTTCTTCTTCGGAATAGACAACTTTTAATTTTTCAATCCCCCGTTTGCGGCATTCTTTTCGCATAATTCTTGCCAGGGGGCAAACAGAGGTTTTATAAATATCCGCCACTCGAAAAGCGGTGGGATCTAATTTGTTACCAGCGCCCATAGAACAGAGGATAGGGGTATCTGTTTCCTTGCAGGCTTCCACCAAGGCAAGTTTTCCGGTGACGGTGTCGATGGCGTCCACCACATAGTCATACCGGGAGAAATCAAAAGGCGCCCGGGTATCGGGGCCGAAGAAGTCACAAATGGCAGTTACCCGGCAATCCGGATGAATGGACTTGACTCTTTTTTCTGCGGCCTTGGCCTTTTCCATGCCAACGGTTTCCATAGTGGCGAAGATCTGCCGATTCAGGTTGGAAAGGCTGATCTTATCGTGATCCACCAAAGTGAGGCTGCCCACGCCGCTTCGTGCCAGGGCTTCCACCACATAGCCACCCACGCCGCCCAAGCCAAACACAGCCACATGGGCATTTTTCAGTTTTTCCATTGCATCGGTTCCCAGCAAGAACCGGGTGCGGCTAAAGCGTTCCATAGGCACCTTCCTTTCTGTTTCATCCTATCACGAAAGGGGCTTTGTGTCAAATGCCCGTTGCAACTTGGTAAGAATTGGTGTATACTACCTGAGAAAGGAAGTGTTTTCGTGAAATTAAAGACCCTTTGGCAGGTCTTTTTGACCTTTTTTAAGATCGGCGGCTTCACCTTTGGTGGCGGGTATGCCATGATCCCGTTGATCCAGGCGGAAACAGTGGATAATAAGAAGTGGATCACCCAGGATGATATTCTGGAGATCGTGGCCATTGCAGAATCCACTCCCGGCCCTATTGCCATCAACTCGGCAACCTTCGTAGGCTACCGGGTGGCAGGTGTGCTGGGAAGTATGTGCGCCACTTTGGGCGTGGTGCTGCCCTCCTTTGTGATCATTCTGCTTCTTAGCTTTGTGTTGCGGCAGTTCCAGGAGCTGGATGCGGTGCGGTATGCCTTCTTCGGTATTCGTGCCGGTGTGCTGGCTCTTTTGTGCAAATCCCTTTGGACTATGTATAAGAAAAGCCCTAAAGGCTGGGCTGCATATGTGGTAATGGGCGGCGCATTTATTGTCAGCACCTTCTTTGACATCAACATTCTCTTTGTGATCATCGGCTGTGCTATCTTTGGCCTGGTGACCTCCCGTATGATGGAGAGGAGGGGTGCCAAATGATCTTCTTGGAATTGTTTGCCACCTTCTTTATGATCGGCGCGGTGACCTTTGGCGGCGGCTATGCCATGCTGCCTATGATCCAGGAGCAGGTAGGCCTTCGTTGGGGACATGTTATTTCTCAGCAATCGATGATCGACTTTGTGGCGGTCAGCGAATCCACGCCCGGCCCCTTTGCCATCAATATGGCAACCTATGTGGGCAGTGAAGTGGGGGGCTTTTTCGGTGCTTTCTGTGCCACCTTGGGCGTGGTCGTGCCTTCCTTTGTGATCATTCTGATCGTTGCCAAGTGCTACGAAAAGTTCTGTAACAGCCGAACCGTCAAGGGCATTATGACGGGACTGAAGCCTGCGGTGGTGGGTCTGATCGGCAGTGCCATTGCCGGTGTGTTTATGACCGTGTTTTTTCCGGCTGGGTTTACAACGGCAGTTTTCTCCTATGCCGGCTTCTATATTAGCGCCGCCATTTTCGGCCTGATGCTCCTGTTGGCATTCAAGAAAGTACATCCGATTTTGCTGATTTGCCTCTCTGCCGGGCTGGGCATTGCCTTCGGCTATATGGGCTTGCTTTAAGCAGTCAAACCGGGTCCTT
>JAZOXE010000037.1:0-5989 GCA_045659525.1 Faecousia sp.
CAGCAGATTTCCATTACCGCCTCCACCAACCTCTCCCAAGAGGACATTGACAAGGCCGTACGGGAAGCCGAGCAGTATGCCGCAGAAGACAAGGCCCGCAGAGAAGAAGTGGACACCCACAACGCTGCAGACCAAACCGTATATCAGACAGAAAAAACCCTGAACGAACTGGGCGACAAGATTTCTGACGATGAGAAGGCAACCATCCAGACTGCCGTTGACAAGTTGAAAGAAGTGAACAAGGGTACCGACATTCAAGCCATTAAGGATGCCACCGAAGAAGTGCAGAAAGCATTCTATGCAGTATCCGAGAAACTTTATCAAAATGCCGCACCCCAAGACGGTCAACCCGGCGCGCAAGCCGCAAACGACGGTCCTGTGGATGCCGACTACGAAACGGTAGACTAATTTGTAAACCCCAAAGGGGCGGTGCAAACCGCCCCTTTCGTTCCTGCATATGAAGGAGAACAGTAAAAATGGCAGAAAACAAACGGGACTATTATGAGGTGCTGGGTGTCAAAAAAGATGCCAGCGCCGATGAAATAAAGAAAGCCTATCGAAAAAGCGCAATGAAATACCACCCGGACCGCAACCCCGGAGATAAAAACGCAGAAGAAAAATTCAAAGAGTTGGGCGAAGCCTATGAAGTCCTGTCCGACACGGAGAAACGTTCCCGGTATGACCAGTTCGGATTTGCCGGCGTAGACCCCAATTTTGGTGGTGGCGCCGGTGGCGGGTTCGACGGATTCGGCGGTTTTGGCGGATTCGGAGATTTGGGTGACATTTTCGGCGATATTTTCGGCGGTGGCCGCAGCCGCGGCGCTTCCCAAAACGCCCCACGCCGGGGTGAAAACGTAGGCGCCCGTCTGGACCTGACTTTCGAAGAGGCCGCTTTTGGCGCTGAAAAAGAAGTTGCCGCCCAGAGAATTGAAAACTGCGCATCCTGCAACGGAACCGGTTCTTCCGATGGCGCTATTGAGACCTGCTCCTACTGTAAAGGCGCCGGTCAGGTTCGCACTACCCAAAACTTTTTGGGTATGCAAATGCAATCTACCACCACCTGCCCCCAGTGTAGCGGCCGTGGTAAAATTGTCAAGAACCCCTGCAACACCTGCCGGGGCAAGGGCAAAGTCCGCCGCACCCAAAAAATCCGCGTGAAAGTGCCTGCCGGCGTAGACAACGGCAGAAGCGTACGGATTCGGGGAGAAGGTTGCGTAGGCTACAACGGTGGCCCAAGCGGCGATTTGCTGGTGGAAATTTACATCCGTCAACACCCCATCTTCTCCCGGCAGGATATGGACGTATATTGCGAGGTGCCCATATCCTTTACCCAGGCGGCTCTGGGCGGAGAAATTGACGTGCCTACGTTAGATGGCAAGGTAAAATATGAGATCCCGGAAGGTACGCAAACCGGAAAAATATTTGTCATCCCCGGGAAGGGTATCCCCCAAATCGGCAACCCCAAACGTCGGGGTGACCACCGGTTTGTGGTCACAGTGGAAACCCCCACCAAACTAACAAAAGAACAAAAAGAACTTCTGCGGAAACTGGATGATTCTTTAGAAGTCAAATCCAGTCCCAAACGCAAGAAGTTCTTTGAAACACTGAAAGATTTCTTTGATTAAAAAAGCGGGAAAGAAACTGAAGTTTCTTTCCCGCTTTTCTTTATCTTTTGTCCTGAATGTCCTGCAGAGAAATGATGATCTGATTTGAGAGCAAAAAGCCCATGGGCGTCAAGTGCCAACGGCCATCGTAGGTGTGCACCGCAAGTCCCCGTTGCTTAAATCCCTCCAGCGCCTTTTCCAGTGGCGCAAAGGGTAGCAAAAATTTCTTTTCGTATACTTTGGGGTCTAATCCGGAAACCGTTCGCAGACGGAGCATCAAATACTCCCCCGCCCGCTCTCTTGTGGAGATTTCCTGCACATCTTCCAATACCTGACCGCCGTTTTTAATGCCGTCAATATAGGCCTGCAAATCCCGCACCGCTGTATAGCGGTAGCCGCCAAAGTCTGATGCCGCATCCGGGCCAAAGCCCAGATATTCTCCGCCGTTCCAGTATTTTAGATTGTGCCGGGAAACCGCGCCCTTTTTGCAGAAATTGGAGATTTCATATTGGCGGTAGCCATGTTGCCGTAAAGTATCAATGGCAGATAAATACATGTCCGCTTGGGTGTCGTCATCGGCCAGATTGCAGTACTGCTGATATTCATACAGCGGTGTGCCTTCTTCCACCTTTAAGCCGTAGCAACTGATATGCTCGGGTTTCAGCGCCAAGACGTTTTTCACCGTCTTTTCCCACGCGGAAAGGCTTTGTCCCGGCAATCCGTACATCAAATCCAACGAAAGGTTGTGAAAACCTGCTTTGCGTATTCTCTGCACCGCCGCCACCGCTTGGGCATAGTTGTGGGGGCGGCCTAATTTTTTCAGAATTTCATCATCATCGCACTGAACGCCCATGCTCACCCGGTTAAATCCTTCGTTGCGCAAGCGGCGCAAAAGTTTATCGGAAACGGAGTCCGGATTACATTCAAAGGTTATTTCCGCATCGTGGGCCACATCAAAGGATTTTCGAACCGTGGATAAGATGGTGGAAAGCGCATCTGCGCCAAAGAAACTGGGGGTTCCGCCACCAAAGTACACCGTATCCACAATATGGTTTGGCGCCAACGCACCTGCTTCCCGGATGTGTTTGCAAACCGCCCACAAATAGCCATCCATCAAAGCATCTTCCTTGGTGGTCAGCGAGTAAAAGTCGCAATACTGACATTTACTGCGACAGAAGGGAATATGAATATAAATCCCCAATGGGATTTTGTTTTTTCTTGCAAAAAAAGACATACTTTTCTCCAAATTATATGGGCTGATTTTGTCGCATTTCCTGCAGGGCAACGAGGTTAGTCTTCGTCCAGTTTCAGCACTGCCATAAATGCTTCGCTGGGCACGGAAACCGTACCAAAGGTACGCATCCGTTTCTTGCCCTCTTTCTGCTTTTCCAGCAGTTTCTTCTTCCGGGTAATGTCACCGCCGTAACATTTTGCCAAAACGTCTTTGCGCAGGGCTTTGATGGTCTCCCGGGCAATAATTTTGCCGCCGATGGCCGCCTGTACCGGAATTTCAAACTGGGCGCGGGGGATATTCTCTTTCAGTTTTTCGCAGATTTTCCGCGCCCGGGGATAGGCGTTATCCGCAAAGAGAATGAAACTCAAAGCGTCTACCACATCTCCGTTTAAGAGAATATCCAGTTTTACCAGCCGGCTGGGGCGGTAACCAATCAGTTCGTAGTCCAGTGAGCCGTAGCCCCGGGTTCGAGACTTCAGCGCATCAAAGAAATCGTAAATAATTTCGTTTAATGGCATTTCATAGTGCAGTTCCACTCGGTTAGCATCCAGATATACCATATCTTTAAACTCGCCCCGGCGGGAGGTGGCCAAATCCATAATGTTTCCCACATACTCCTGGGGCGCCATCAGGTTGACTTTGACAAAAGGTTCTTCTGCCAACTGGATTTCCATAGGATCCGGATAATCCAGAGGGTTATCCACCATCAGCACCGTGCCGTCGTTCTTGGTCACCCGGTACACAACGTTGGGCGCAGTGGTAATCAAATCTAAATTATACTCCCGTTCTAAACGCTCCTGAATGATTTCCATATGCAATAGCCCCAAGAAGCCGCAACGGAAGCCAAATCCCAAGGCGATGGAACTTTCCAGTTCGTAGGACATGGAGGCATCATTTAATTTCAGTTTTTCCAGCGCTTCCCGCAAATCCTGGTATTTTGCGCCATCAGCGGGATAAATGCCGGAGTACACCATAGGCTGTACCGGTCGGTATCCGGGCAGAGGGGCGTTTGCCGGATTTTCCACTGTGGTAATGGTGTCGCCTACTTGGGTGTCTGCCACGGTTTTAATGGATGCGGTAATGTAGCCAACTTCCCCTGCGCCCAAGGCATCCTTTGGCATTAACCCTTTGGGGCTCATTGTTCCCACTTCTACAACTTTATAGGTCGCGCCGGTGGCCATCATCTTAATATCTGTCCCCGGGCGCACCGTTCCCTGCTGAATCCGGGTATACACAATAACACCCCGGTAAGAGTCGTACTGGCTGTCAAAAATCAACGCCTGCAAAGGCGCAGACCGATCCCCTTTGGGTGCCGGCACATCCTTAACAATCATTTCCAGAACAGCGTGGATGTTAATGCCGTTTTTCGCAGAAATTTCCGGCGCATCTTCCGCAGGCACGCAGATAATATCTTCAATCTCCTGCTTCACTTCCTGGGGGCGGGCAGAGGGCAGGTCAATCTTGTTGATCACCGGCAGAACTTCCAATCCCGCATCCGTTGCCAAAAATGTATTTGCCAAGGTTTGGGCTTCCACACCTTGAGATGCATCTACCACCAAAACAGCCCCTTCGCAAGCGGCAAGACTGCGGCTGACTTCATAGTTGAAGTCCACGTGTCCCGGTGTGTCGATCAAGTTCAGTGCATATTCCTGGCCATCGTCTGCCTGATACTTCAGTTGCACCGCGGTGGCTTTAATGGTAATTCCCCGCTCCCGCTCCAAATCCATAGAATCGAGGATTTGGTTTTCCATTTCACGCTTGTCGATGGCAGCGCACTCCTCCAACAGCCGGTCGGCCAATGTGGATTTGCCGTGGTCAATATGGGCAATAATGGAAAAATTGCGGATTTTGGAAAGTTCGGTCATAGGTCGAGTCCTCTCTGCCATAAAATACTCAATTTATTATATCGAATTATCGGAAAAATGTAAAGCGGTATGTTTTCGTGTTTTTGGGCAACACTTTACTTTGGAATGACAAAAAAGCAGTCATTTTTCCCTTTTCGAAAAATTTTTTGTAAAAACCCTTGTCAATTTCCGGAAATCAAGATATAGTCGTAAAGCAATGATTAAATAAAGAGGGTATTTCTATGACAACACCGAAGAAAAACACAAAAAACAACGACGACCTGCAGTCCGTTCTCCAGGGGCTGATTGCCCAGGGGCGTAAAGACGGAATGATTCGGGCGGATGAACTCCATGCCCATTTGGAGAGTTTGGATTTGTCCCCGGAAAAAATCGAGGAAATTTACGACAGTTTCGAGTCTATGAACATTCAGGTTGTCAGTTCCGACTTGGATTTGGACTTGGGCGACGATATGGAATTGGGCCTTACCGATGATTTGGGCGATGAAATTGACTTAAGCAGCGTGGATGAAGAAGAACTGGTCGACCCGGTAGACTTGGCGGCAGAATATAATTTGGATGATCCGGTTCGGATGTACCTGAAAGAAATCGGTCAAATCCCCCTGCTGACAGCAGAAGAAGAGGTGGATTTGGCAAAGCGTGTTTCGGAAGGCGACCAAACCGCAAAAAACAAACTTACCGAAGCAAACCTGCGTTTGGTGGTTTCGATTGCCAAAAAATATTCCGGCAGAGGTCTGCATATTCTGGACTTGATTCAAGAAGGAAACACCGGCCTCATTCGGGCTGTGGATAAATTTGACTGGACAAAGGGAAACAAATTCTCTACATATGCTACTTGGTGGATTCGGCAGGCCATTACCCGCGCCATTGCCGACCAAGCCCGGACAATCCGGGTTCCGGTGCATATGGTGGAAGTCATTAACAAGGCAACCCGGTGCAACCGGAAACTGGTGCAGGAATTGGGCCGTGAACCCACTGTGGAAGAAATTGCCGCAGAACTGAATCTGCCGGTAGAAAAGATTATTGAAGCCAACCGCACTGCGGCAGACACTTTGAGTCTGGACACCCCGGTGGGCGACGAAGAAGACACCTCCATCGGCTCTTTCGTGGAAGATGAACGCACCCCCGGTCCGGCAGATGCCACCTCCAACGCGCTGTTGGCAGAAGCGCTGAAAGAAATTTTGGACACCTTAACTGAACGGGAAGCCGATGTGCTGCGTATGCGTTTCGGTATGTATGACGGCCGTTCCCACACATTGGAAGAAGTGGGACAGATTTTTGGGGTTACC
>JAZOXE010000038.1:0-4233 GCA_045659525.1 Faecousia sp.
ATCCTCAGCGGCAAACTGCTCGGCTTCCTTCACCGCCTTATCGATGTCCTCCTGGCTCAGGTTGGTGGATGCGGTAATGGAAATCTGCTGTTCCTTGCCGGTGCCCAAGTCCTTGGCAGATACCTTTACGATGCCGTTGGCATCAATGTCAAAGGTAACTTCAATCTGAGGAACACCCCGAGGCGCGCGCGCAATGCCGGTGAGTTGGAAGTTGCCCAGTGTCTTATTATATGCGGCCATTTCCCGTTCGCCCTGGAGAACGTGAACTTCTACAGAAGTCTGTCCGTCAGCGGCAGTAGAGAAAATCTGGCTCTTCCGGGTGGGAATGGTGGTGTTGCGGTCAATCAGTCTGGTGAACACGCCGCCCATGGTTTCAATACCCAGGGACAGCGGTGTTACGTCCAAAAGCACAACGTCTTTTACGTCGCCGGTGAGAACGCCGCCTTGGATGGCTGCGCCAACGGCAACACATTCGTCGGGGTTAATGCCCTTAAAGCCTTCTTTGCCGGTGATGCCCTTAACGGCTTCCTGAACGGCAGGAATCCGGGTAGAACCGCCAACCAGCAGAACCTTGTGCAGGTCAGCGGGGTTGAGACCTGCGTCACTCATAGCCTGACGTACCGGCTTCATGGTGCGCTCTACCAAATCAGCAGTCAGTTCGTTGAACTTTGCCCGGCTCAAACTCAAATCCAAGTGCTTCGGACCGGTGGCATCAGCGGTGATATAAGGCAGGTTGATTGCGGTGGTCGTCATACCGGACAGTTCGATTTTTGCCTTTTCAGCCGCTTCCCGCAGACGCTGCATAGCCACTTTGTCGTTGGCAAGGTCAATGCCTTCGGCTTTCTTGAATTCGGCAACCAGGAAGTCAACGATTCTCTGGTCGAAGTCGTCGCCGCCCAAACGAGTATCGCCGGCAGTTGCCAAAACTTCTACGATGCCGTCGCCAATTTCCAGAATGGAAACGTCGAAGGTGCCGCCGCCCAAGTCATAAACCATAATTTTCTGCTCGGACTCTTTGTCCAGACCGTAGGCCAAAGCCGCGGCAGTGGGTTCGTTGATAATTCTCTTTACGTCCAAACCGGCAATTTTACCGGCGTCTTTGGTGGGCTGACGCTGGGCGTCGGAGAAGTAAGCAGGGACGGTGATAACGGCTTCCGTTACGGACTGTCCCAAGTAGGCTTCTGCGTCAGCCTTCAGTTTCTGCAGGACCATTGCGGAGATTTCCTGGGGGGTGTAGCCCTTGCCGTCAATGGTGACATGGTAGTTTTCGCCCATGTGGCGCTTGATGGAAGATACGGTACGGTCTGCGTTGGTTACAGCCTGACGCTTTGCTACCTGACCGACCATACGCTCACCGGTTTTGCTAAATGCAACAACGGAAGGGGTGGTTCTGCCACCTTCAGCGTTGGCGATTACAACAGGCTCGCCGCCTTCCAGCACGGCAACGCAGGAGTTGGTCGTGCCAAGGTCAATACCGATAATTTTACTCATAATAATTTCCTCCTATTGATTAGAAAAGTTTATACATATTTATGTTGTTGCATTAGTTTGCAACTTGCACCATGGCGAACCGGATTACCTTGTCGCCCATCTTAAATCCCTTTTGGAATACCAGGGAAATGGTGTTTTCTCCTAAATTTTCATCTTCCGTGTGCATTACGGCGTTGTGCAGATTGGGGTCGAACACATCGCCAACCTCACCGTAAACTTCCACGTGCATACTCTCTAAAATTTTAGAAAGTTCTGCCATAGTCATTTCTACGCCCTTTTTATAGGAAGCATCTTCTGTGGGCTGCTGCAGCGCCCGTTCTAAGTTGTCATACACCGGAAGGAATTTCAGCACGGTGTCAGATACTGCGGCGGAATAGATTTGGTCTTTTTCTTTTGCAGTGCGTTTGCGGAAGTTATCATAATCTGCCGCCAACCGCAGGTAACTGTCGTGCTCTTCGTTATATTTTTCTTCCCAAGGATTCACTTCCGGGGTTTCCTCTACCGGGGTTTCCTCTACCGGGGTTTCTTCAACCGGGGTTTCCTCTACCGGGGTTTCTTCTTGGGCTTTTTCTATATCCTGTTTCTTTTTTGCCACGATTATTCCTCCTTACCGCTTTGCAGTTGGGGATGCTCCGGTTTGGAGAACATCCGGGAAAGACTTTCGGCAAAATAGGAAAGTCTTGCTGTCACTTTGGCATAATCCATACGGGTGGGGCCCACCACGCCAATCATACCTTGCATACCGTCACCGATATCGAACTTAGTCATAACCACACTGGTGTCCCGCAGTTCCTGGGCTACGTTTTCCGGGCCAACCAAAACCTGGGTACCGTTGGCGTTTTGCATAACCGCCGGCAGATTGCTTAATGCCTCTTCTTCCAAAGAGGACATAAGCCGTTGGGCTTTGTCTACGTCCCGGTATTCCGGCTGTCCCAGCAACCGCAGTTGTCCGGCAACTGCCATGTTGGTGCTGCCTTGCCGGCGGAGGGTGTCTGTTGTGAATTCCACAATCACTGGCACCAGCGTCGCGCTGTTTCCGGCAGAGCGCATGACTTTTTCCAACAGAGTTTGGTCAAAGGCTTCCAGCGGCTGGTCGGTCATGGTTGCGTTGAGCAGCGCTGCCAAAATTTTCAGGTCGCTTTCTTCTACAGTCAAAGGCAGTTTAATCAGTTTGTTCACAACTTCTTCCGTGGAGAGCATAAGAACCAAAATAAAACTGCCTTGCCCTGCCAAAATCAAATCAAAGCGCCGCACCGTTGCCCCGGCTTGCCGGGATGCCATAGAAATGGCAGGCAGGTCTGTTGCCTGACTGACTAATTTTGCAACCTTTTCCATCAACTTATCTACCTGCTGCATCTTTTCTTCGATGGCGGTGTTAATGTTGTGGGTTTCGTCCATAGACAGCCGGTAGTCCGACATCAGTTCATCCACATAAAGCCGATAGCCGGCGGCAGAGGGGATGCGCCCGGCACTGGTGTGAGGTTGTTCCAAATACCCCATGGCGGTCAGTTCCGCCATCTCATTGCGGATGGTCGCAGAGGAGTAATTCATATCCGGCAGTTCAGCAATGGCTTTTGAGCCTACCGGTTCTGCTGTGCGAATGTATAAATCCACAACACTGCGCAGAACTTTTTTCTTTCTGTCCGTTAATTCCATAACTACCTCCTTGCGAGTTTTAGCACTCGACGTCTTTGAGTGCTAAACACAATATACACCACTTGCGCCTGCTTGTCAAGCATTAGATTTTGAATTATTTTTGAACATTATAAAAAGGGAAATCCGCCGACTTTTGCCGGCGGATTTCCGGGTTTGGTGCGAGTTGTTTTATAAGGTTTAGGCGAGAGGGGAAATATTTACGGTTTTCTTGCAACCGATTTGCGCGACTTTATCTCACAAAGTCAAACAGAACCATTGATTTACGGTTCGCTCCCCAGACTCTCACCTGCGGTTCGAGTCCGCTCCCATACGAAAGAATAAATGCCACAGTGAATGTATCATTCACTGTGGCATTTATTGGTACGAGTTGTTTTATAGGATTTAAGCAAAAAGTGAGTAATGCCAATGGTTTTGCTCAACCGATTCGCACTGCTTTATCTCACACAGTCAAAGCAAGCCGTTAATTTATGGTTTATTGCTATCACTATCAAAGGGAATTTTCCCGTTTTCCCTTTCAAATTCTCGGATACACTGATTGATCAGATGCAGAATTTGCCCATTTCCGGAGCGTCCCTCATACTTTGCAATATAGTGGAGTTTGTAATGCAATTCCGGCTCTATCTCAATTCCTAAATGCTTGTTGTTTTTGTTCCGCATAATCCACCTCAAAAATCTTAATTTGAGTATATTTTAAGATGATTATGTGATATACTTGGCAAAGTATACTTATATTAAGTATACTAAATTTACAAGGAGGAAACTGTTATGGCAGAATTTTGCTTGGATTGCTGGAACAAGATCAATGAAACCCACGATTCCAAATGGAGATACGCGCTTTCCTGGGATAGAGATTTGTGCGAAGAATGCGGTCAATATAAGCGTGTAATCGTTGTGGAACGGTTTTGGTCGCGGGCGCAAAGGGCTTTGGTTGAAGCAATCGAGAACATTCAACATCAAAGAGAGAAATAAAATCATCCGCGCAGCGGATACCACAACTTCTTCACTATTCACTATTACTTATTGCTTTAAGGCCCTAAAAGAATTTTTTAATGAAAAGTGAAGAGTGAAGAGGTAATAAGTAAAGCC
>JAZOXE010000039.1:0-3296 GCA_045659525.1 Faecousia sp.
GAGCATCACGCCAGCCATCATCACTGTGCCCAATGCAAGACCCGCCACTGCGCCTTTTATGTTGTGCCGCCATTTATAAAGCAGTGCCGCCGGACAGGCATATGCGCAGGTGGACAAAAAATTCATCAGGCAGCCGATAGGCCCGGTTTCGCTGACGGTTACCATTTCCAAAAGGGAAACCACCGCTGATATGCACAAAGAAGCCATCGGCCCCAGCAAAAACCCTCCTACGGTGATAATCACGTCCTTTGGCTCGTATTTCAGAAACAGAACCACCGGAATCCGAACCACACTGACGATTAGATAGGAAACCGCTGACAACAGCGCAATTAAAATCATTTTCCGCAAAACCGTTTTATTCATATGCAACCTCCAAAAAAACGCTCTGAGTGTACACTCAGAGCGCAAAAAACGAAACACTTCTTCCATCCAGACTTTACTGTCGGTATCGGAGTTGCACCGATTCAGCCTTTCGGCTCGCGGACTTTACCGCCGGTCGGGAATTGCACCCTGCCCTGAAGATTTATTTATCTTTCTGTGCAATCATCCTACCACCGCCGGGGCTACTTGTCAAGCCTTTGGCTGTGTGGTAGAATTATCTAAAGTGGTTTCCGTTGGAGCCGTGGTTTCCGTTGGAGTGGTGGCTTCTGTCTGGGATGCTTCCTGCTTCTTCAGTCCGGACATTTTTCCCTTGGGGGCAGTGTCCGTAATATCCCCGCCGATGATTTGGTTCTTATACACCAAAAGCGTTGCATACACCGGTTCGGTGGCATCGGGATAATTGGTCACCTTGTACACATAGCGCATTACGGTTTTCCCAGCATACGGGCTTAAGTCATAGCCGTTCTGCTTTTGCATCTCGTTATAGCGGCTATAGACATCGCTTTCCTCCTGGGGAATCCGCACCTGCCCGGATTGGGTGGGCGATGCATTCACCTGATACCCCAAATCCGCGAGGAATTGCACCCGGCTATCGTTTCCCGACACCGCCGGCGCGGCGGTTTGGGCAGTGTTGCCCCCTCCCAGCAGAGCAATCAACAAAACGATAACGCCTACTGCGGCGGCAAGGGCAATTCCGATTTTCTTCAGATTGACCTTTGCGGTCATAACCATCATAATAAATCCCTCCTGTTCTGTTAATCATTTTATTCCCGTTAGGACAGGAGTAGAACGGAGATTTTATGGAACGACTGGATAAATATTTATGTGACTGCGGTTTGGGCAGTCGCTCTCAAGTGAAACTTTTTCTCAAAGGGGGTAGAATCACCCTGAACGGTAAGCCGGAAAAAGACGGCAGTCGGAAAATTTCCCCGGCGGATACGGTTTTGTTTGACGGCGAACCGGTGAAAAAAACCGGGCGGGTGGTATTGATGCTCAATAAGCCTGCCGGCTATGTTACCGCAAACCGGGATAAAACCGAGCCAACCGTTATGGAATTACTGCCGCCCCAATACCGTAAACTTGACTTGAATCCGGTGGGGCGGCTGGATAAACTCACCGAAGGTCTTCTTCTTTTCACCAACGACGGTCAACTGCTTCACAATTTGATTTCCCCCAAAAAAGCGGTGCAGAAAGTCTACTATGCCCGCCACGAAGGGCAGGCAACCCCGGAAGATATTGCCGCCTTTGCCGCTGGCCTTACTTTGGGTGACGGAACGCTGTGTCTGCCCGCCACCCTCACTCCCGTGGCTGCCGGGGAAAGTTTGATTACCGTGCAGGAGGGCAAATACCATCAGGTTCGGCGTATGATGGCCGCTCGGAAAATGCCCGTAACTTATCTGGAGCGCAGAGCCGAAGGTCCTCTTTCTTTAGGGGCGCTCCCCCGGGGAGACGTCCGGGAATTAACCGGGGAGGAAATTGCCCAATTATTGGGGGGTTGACTATTCACAAGGCTTTGTGATATACTTTTTGTACCAAAACCGATTTTTTATTTATCTATTTCGACTATTTTTGATGGGAGAACACAAAATGTATCAGATTGCAAACCTATACGACCTTTCCCACACCTTGGCAAAAAACTATCTTTCGGGCTTTACTTACCCTTGGGAAGCCATCAAAGGCATCCGGGACATGATTTTGGATTTGGGTCCGACTTTGGATAAATCCCAATACCGGGAGGTATCCCCTCAAGTTTGGGTTCACAACACCGCAAAAGTTGCACCCTCTGCCCATTTAGGCGCGCCCTGCATCATCGGCGCAGAAACGGAAGTGCGCCACTGCGCCTTTATCCGGGGATCCGCGCTGGTGGGCGAAGGTTGCGTGGTGGGCAACTCCACGGAACTGAAAAACGTAATTTTGTTCGACTGCGTGCAAGTGCCCCATTACAATTATGTCGGTGACAGCATTTTAGGCTACAAATCCCACATGGGTGCCGGCTCTATTACCTCTAACGTAAAGTCCGACAAAACTCTGGTGGTTATCCACACCCAGCCACCCATTCCCACCCAGCAGAAAAAGGTGGGTGCTTTGCTGGGTGACTTTGTGGAAGTGGGTTGCAACAGTGTGCTCAACCCCGGTACGGTTGTGGGCAGAAATTCTGCTATCTATCCCCTGTCCTGCGTGCGGGGTGTCGTGCCTGCAGACAGTATTTACAAAACCGGCGGGGTAATTGCCCCCAAGACGAAATAAGGAGGAGTCACTATGGGAAAATATTTTGGAACGGACGGTTTTCGGGGAGAAGCCAACGAAAACTTAACCGCAGACCACGCCTATAAAGTCGGTCGGTTTTTAGGTTGGTATTACGGAGAACTGAAGCGCCAGGCCGGCAGTGAAGAGCCTGCCCGTATTGTCATCGGCAAAGACACCCGGCGTAGCAGTTATATGTTTGAATATACCTTGGCCGCAGGCCTGACTGCCTCCGGCGCAGATGCTTATTTGCTCCACGTCACCACCACGCCCTCGGTTGCCTATGTGACGCGGACGGATGAGTTTGACTGCGGCATTATGATTTCCGCCAGCCACAACCCCTACTACGACAACGGCATTAAACTTCTTAACCGCAACGGTGAGAAAATGGACGAGGAAACCATTGCTCTGGTAGAAGACTACATCGACGGAAAATTGGAACTTTTCGGAAAGACCTGGACAGAACTTCCCTACGGCAAGCGGGACAAATTGGGAATCTCTGTAGACTACTCCTCCGGCAGAAACCGCTACATCGGCTACCTTATCAGTTTGGGAATGTTCTCTTTCAAAGGCGTTAAGGTTGGTCTTGACTGCGCCAACGGCGCGGCTTGGAATATTGCAAAATCCGTATTTGAGGCGCTGGGAGCAAAGACTTACGTCATCAACGCCGA
>JAZOXE010000040.1:0-2397 GCA_045659525.1 Faecousia sp.
TGTTTGTGTCCGCAGGACAAAACATCTCGGTGATACAAGCCCTATGACTTACATATCCAAACTTTTTAGTAAAGCGGAAATATCGTTGGCGTATTGAGGGAGAAAGTCCTGGACGGCTCGGGACATATCAGATAAATGAAATCGGCACCCGATAAGCACGTTTTCTAATGTTTGAGGAAGTGTCCAGTCCATCGCATCGGTATAGACTTTAACGCCTCGGATGATACCGTTTTTGGCATCTATCTGAATTTGGATATTACCCCAGGGAAAATGGGATTCACAGCAAAAGGTGAATGGGAGAGGCGTGCCGAATAAATATTCCCATCTGCTGATATTTTCCTCAATTCGCTTTACCTTTTCCTCTTCTTCCGGTGTCAAGGTAAGGATTTGCGCCTGCATACCGTATACTTCCTGAAAAGCGTTTTGCATATGCTGCGCTAATCTTTCGCAGGTAAGGCCAGAACACAACTCATTGAGATTTACAACCCGGGAACGGACAGACGCAACGCCTTTGGCTTCCAGTTTTGCCTTCGGCGGACTTAAATACCGACCTAATTTTTCTTTATCCACGTCTACCATTAAAGTGCCGTGATGGTATGCATAGCCTTGGTGGTGATAAAAGGCGTTTCCGGAAAATTTGCGTCCATCGGCAAGTAAATCATTACGACCAGAGGCTTCCACCAAAATGTTACAGGCGGCGCAGGCAGATTGAATGACACTTAATTGTCGGCTTACATCATAGTCTTGACTGGATGTGATAAATGTGAAGTTGAGATTTCCTAAATCATGATAAACTGCGCCACCGCCAGAGAGCCGACGAGCCAAAAATCCATCTTCTTTTTCTAAAAGAGAGGTGCGGCATTCCTGCCATGGATTTTGATTTCTACCAATAACAACGGTATTTTTATTTTGCCAAAGGTATAGAGTCATGGAGTTTTTTTGCTGATTTTCTAAAAGAAATTGCTCTAATGCCAAATTATGATAGGGATTTTGATTATCCGTTTTAATTATATACAGTGTTTCAATCACAGCAAAACCTCCTTTTTCTTTTTGCCATTATAGTATGCGCGTGGAAACTTGTCAATGCATTTGTTAAATTTATCTTGACAATCTAACATTAATTATGTTATAAATGTGTTAAGGTTATAACAATTTAACATTGGAGGGTGCTATGATAAATATTCGATTAGAGCAGATGCTCCAGTATATTGAAAAGAAGAATATTGTGACGATTAAGGAATTGCAGGCTCTGTTTCCCAAGGTATCGCTTATGACAATTCACCGGGATCTGGATGCGCTGGAAGCCCAGGGGAGTGTGGTCAAATTCCGGGGCGGTGCCCGGTCGGTTTTGTATGCCGGTGACCTGGAGTTTAAGGTGCGGATGCAGGAGAATAATCTGGGGAAAAATGTCATTGCGAGAAAAGCGCTGAAACTGATTACTCCCCACAGTTCTGTGTTTTTAGATGCCAGCACCACAAATTTGGCATTGGCGCAGAATATGCCGGATATTAACCTGAACGTATTTACTACTGGCCCGTCTATCGCGCTGGAATTGTGCCGTCTGCATAATCCGGTGGTGACACTTTGCTGTGGTACAATTAATCGGAAAAACTTGGCGCTTTCTGGGCAAAACACCTTGGAAATGCTGGAGAAAATCAATATTGATATGGCATTTATCGGTGTGTCCGGTTGCAGTGTGGACGCAGGATTTACCTGCGGAACGGAAAGTGATATGCTGGTAAAACGCATGGTAATTAAAAAGGCGAGAACCAGTGTGCTGATGTGTGACATGGAAAAATTCCGTTGCTTGATGCCTTATACATTCGCAGGGCTTTCCGATGCGGATTATCTTATCACCGACGGCACACCGCCGGAGACGTTTTTGAAGGCCGCAGAAGAAGCAAAACTGAACATTCTGTAATACCGTATTCGGGCGCAAAATTGCGCCCGAATATTTTTTCTTTTTAAGGCAGGAAACGAAAAACGGCAAAAAAATGAAAAATGAGTAACGCAATAGCGGTACAATCTTGATATATTTCATCAAAATACGGTCAGAAAGCAAAAATACAGTTGACTACATTGTTACGGAGTGTTATAATTAACAGGCTATAACAAACTTGAAAAGGAGGACTATAACATTGGCAAATGCAGTCATTATGCCCAAAGCCGGTATTACCGTAGAAAGTTGTATCATCGGCACTTGGGAAAAGAAGGTCGGCGATCAGGTTAAGGTTGGCGATGTTCTGTTTACTTACGAAACCGATAAAGCGAGTTTCGAATGTGAATCCACCGCAGAGGGTGTTCTGTTGGACATCTTCTTTGAAGAGGGCGACGAGGTACCTTGCCTTGTGAACGTCTGCGCCATCGGCAACCCCGGCGAAGACACGTCCGCATTGC
>JAZOXE010000041.1:0-7909 GCA_045659525.1 Faecousia sp.
TAGGAGTGGACAATCTGCTCGGAAGCGAACAGCATACCGCTTTCCTGCATATCTGCAAGAATAATGGGGTTGGACTCTTCGGTCTTCAATCCTGCGTATTTGCCGGCGTAGTCGGTGTGACGGCCATAGTCATCAACGGGAACTACCAGTTCCATACCGTAACGCATACAGGTTTGATAGTCATCAGCACCAAAGCCGGGGGCAGTATGGACACAGCCGGTACCACTGTCCATCGTAACATACTCCGCGTTTACCAAACGGGAGGTCTTGTCAATGAAAGGATGCTGCGCAAGCATATTTTCAAAGAACTGACCGGGATAGGTAGCCAGAATTTCATAGTTTTCAAAACCGCCCAGTTTCATAGTCTTTTCCATGAGCGCCTGGGCCATAATATAGGTCTCGCCGTTTTCTGCTTTTACAAGAACATAGGTATCTCTTGGGTGCAGACAGATGGCCATATTACCGGGCAGAGTCCATATGGTGGTAGTCCAGATAACGAAGTAGGTATTGCTTAAATCGAACTGACTCAGTTTACCCAAATCGTCTTTCATGGGGAACTTCACGTAAACAGAGGTGCAGGGGTCGTCGTGATATTCAATATCTGCCTCTGCAACAGCCGTAGCACAGAAAGGACACCAAGTAACGGGTTTTAAGCCCTTATAAATAAAGCCTTTGTCAAACATCCGTCCAAAGACCTTAACTTCCTGGCCTTCAAAGTGTTTGCCCATAGTGCGGTAGGGGTGTTCCCAGTCTCCAACAACACCCAAACGGCGGAAACCGCCCATTTGCTTCTGAATAAAGTCTTCGGCGAAATTTTCGCAAGCCTTGCGAAATTCGGGAACAGACATATCTCTGTTGAGTTTTTTCTTGGAATTTTCAATAGCACGTTCAATAGGCAGACCGTGGTTATCCCAGCCAGGAACATAAGGGGTGTAATAACCCATCATAGCGTGACTACGGACTATAAAGTCCTTCAAAGTTTTATTCAGCGCGTGACCCATATGAATGTAGCCGTTGGAGAAGGGAGGGCCGTCGTGCAGGACAAAAGGAGTTAAGTCCTTATTTTTTTCTAACATTAAGTTATACAAATCCTGCTTTACCCAACGATCCAACATACCCGGTTCCCGGGCAGGCAGACCGGCCTTCATGGGAAAATCGGTTTTGGGGGTAATAATCGTATTTTTGTATTCCACTTTTGAAACCTCCGTATGTGTTCAAAAAAATAAATGCCTTTGCCTCATAAGAGACAAAGGCATTATAACCTCTGCGGTACCACTCTTGTTCCGGGGGAAACCCGGCTCTTTTTAGCGCTATATCGGGCGCACCCGGCACAGCCTACTGACGTTCGGTGTGCCGCTCCAAGGGGATATTCACAAAAACTGCTTATTGCCTCACACCAAACGGCAACTCTCTGAATAGCAGGGGTTTTGCAAACCTGTCCTTTTCTACGCGTTCATATAAAATTAATGCTTTGAATTGCCACTGGGATTGTAATTCGGTCCGAACTGCAAATCCGTAAACTTACTGCTGGTGGTGGAAGCGGTGGGGTGTTTGGGGGCGGCTTTTGGAGAAGTGTCGTCTGCGTCCCCAACCAGTGCGTGAAGATTTGCGGAAATCTCGTCTGCTACTGCGCCTTCCGCCCGATCATAGTCGTAGGCAACCGTGGGTCGTTCAGCAGGCATATTGGCTTCCTTAATCCGATCCAACGCCTTAATACAAGAAGAAATCTGGGATTTTAGTTCATCAATCTGACGAGCAGCGGCTTGCCGGGCTTCTTCTACCCGGGCGTTTTCCGCGGCAATCAGAACATCCGCATTCTTTGCATTTTCCGCAGCGGCGGCATTGGCGTCCTGAAGCATCTGTGTGCACTTTGCCTCTGCTTCTTTCACCATCATATCGCAGGTTTTTTGAGCATTGACAATGGCATCTTTCATACTGGCTTCATTAGCCCGGTATTCTTCCAGTTTGCTAACCAGAACTTTCATCTTACTTTTCAGTAAGGCATTTTCTTTGTAAAGAGTAATGTAGTCTTCCGTAAGCGGCTCTAAAAATTCATCCACAGCCTGCATATCGTAACCACCGAAGGTGGCGCGGTTAAAGGAGACTTGCTCTATTTGTTGAGGTGTAAACATAGGTAATTCCTTTCTTGCGCGGATTACATATGGGCTTCAGCCTGCAAATTCTCCAGGTCGCCCACAACATCCATATTGTGGGGGCAGAACAGATAAGTAGCCTGCGCAACTTTCTTAACGCTGCCGTCCAATGCGTAAACACTACCGGAAAGAAAGTCAACAACACGGCGAATCAGCGCCTTGTCAACATTTTCCATATTAAGAATAACGGCTTTTCTCTTTCTCAGTTCGTCGGCGGCTCTGGCGGCATCATCAAAACTCTTTGCGTGGAACAGAACCACTTCCTGCTTGCCGGAATTCATATTCAAAACCTGACCGTTAAAACCACTGCCGGTAGAGGGAGCAGGGGCGGCTTCCGTTACGATATCCTGGGTAACGGCGGCAAAGGGGGAGGTGCGGCGGCTGCGGGGTGCAGTCTCTACAGCAGGCTCCTCATAGCCTTCGGTTTCTTCATCATCGTAATCATCGTATTCCTCATCGGAATAGGGCTGGGAAAATTGCTTAACCTTGTCCCAAAAACTCATTTCTATATCCTCCTAATGTATTGAATAGTCCCTGGGGCCAAATATTGCGGTTCCCACACGGATCATAGTAGCGCCGCAAGCAATGGCTTCTCGGAAATCTCCGGACATACCCATGGACAATATATCTACGCATATATTATCGTATTTTTTTCTCATTATGTCAACAGAAAGGTTGTACATTTTTTGAAAAAATTTGCAAGAATCTGCGGAATTTTCGCAAATTGGGGGGATAGTCATAAGTCCTCGGACAAAAATATGGGAAAAACCTTCCAATTTTTCCAAAACCGGATAAAGGTCTTCCGTCAAGAAACCGGATTTACTCGACTCTGCGCCAATGTTAACCTCTAACAAAATATCCTGACAGATATTTTGCTTGGCGGCCTCTTTCTCAATTGCCTGCAGAAGGTGGAAAGAATCGACACTTTGAATTAAATCTACTTTTCCGACAACCTGCCGGACTTTGTTGGTTTGTAAGTGTCCGATAAAATGCACCGGAGCGCCTTCGTAGGCGTTTTCTGCCTGTTTCTTAACAAGTTCCTGCACACGGTTTTCCCCGCAGCAGTCTACCCCTGCGGCAATGGCCTGGCGGACAGCGTTTGCATCGTTCATTTTTGTAGCGGCGCAAAGGGTAATATCCTTTGGGTTCCTGCCGGCAGATAGTGCGGCTTCTTCTAATTGCCGTCGCACATAGGCAACGTTATCAGCAATAGACATAAACATCCTTCTTTCTCTTAGGACTCGTTCTGGAAAAAATCAAAACAAAAAGGGCAACGAAGCAATCCTCCGTCGCCCTTTTTGCTATACAGTGGGTGTTGCGGCTTTCAGCGGCCGTATGGGAGCCAGTGTGGAAATCGCATGCTTATAAATCATTTGCTGTTTTCCGTCACTGACCAGTACCACCACAAAACTGTCAAATCCTGTGATGGTCCCCCGGAGTTGGAAGCCATTCATTAAAAAGAGTGTGACTGGCACTTTCTCCCTTTGCACTTCCCATAAAATGGCGTCCTGCAGATTAAGTTGTTCAGACATGGTATGTATTCCTTCTTTCTTTTGGGATACTACCATATTACCATGATTTACTTGTCGAAATCCCTCAGAATTTGTAAGGCAGCCTGAAGTATTTCGTCATTTCCATTACCGTGATTGCGCACCAAAGTGCGCATAGCAGGGTTTCTTCGAAACCATGTCAGTTGGCGCTTGGCGTAGTTGCGAGAGGCTTGTTGTACTTTCTTCTTGGCGTCTTCCATGGAATATTCACCCCGGAGCGCTGCTGCGAATTCTTTATAACCGATGGCTTGCATCGCAGTGCACTTTTCCGGAATGCCTTCGTTCAGTAAATTTTCAATTTCCTGAATCAGCCCTTGCTGCAGCATAGTTTCCACGCGATTGTCGATCCTGTCATACAAGTCCTGCCGCTCTTTATCTTCCAGCATAAGCCAAAGGGGGCTGTATCGCGGAGGGATGGCTTGGGTTTCTTTGTTGTGTTGGGTAATGGTTTTGCCTGTTTCCAAAAACACTTCCATCGCTCGGATAATCCGCTTTTGGTCAGAGGGGTGCAGGCGGTTTGCAGAATCCGGGTCAACCGTCCGGAGTTTTTCAATAACCGCCTCAATTCCTTGCTCTTTGGCAAGCGATTCCAGTTCCTCTCGGCGTCCGGTGGCAGGGTAGGGGGCAAATGTGTTTCCCCGAATTAAGGCATCCATATAAAGACCGGTTCCGCCAACAATAATTGCGGTTTTTCCTCGGGCAAGAATATCGTCTACAATGGGCGTTGCCATTTCGCAGTAACGGCTAACGGAAAAATCTTCCCACGGTTCAGCCACAGAGAGCATATGATGGGCAATCCCGGCTTGCTCCTCAATGGTGGGTTTTGCAGTACCGATATCCATCCGTTTATATATTTGCATGGAATCGCAGGATACGATTTCACCGTTTTGTAACTTTGCCAGCGCAATGGACAGCGTGGTTTTTCCGGATGCGGTAGGTCCGGCAATACAGATTATTTTTTTCATACTCTGCGTTTAAATTGTTTCTCCAATTCTTTTTTGCTTAAGGTAATGCAAATCGGTCTGCCGTGGGGACAGTATTTTAAGTCTTCACGGCCCATTACCTGCTTTATCAGTGCCAGCAGTTCTTTTTCATCGTTATGCCAGCCGGCCTTAATTGCGGCTTTGCAGGCAACGGTATGCAGAAGTTCATCCCGCACAAGATTTTTATCTTCGTGCCTGCCTTTTTGTAGATCGGCGGCCAGTTCTTCCAAGGCATCGGAAGTGTCCTCCGGAGATAAGTCCATGGGAATTTGTCGGACCAGAACAGTGTTATCACCAAATTCCTCGATTTCAAAACCTAACTGTGTGAGCATAGGAAGGTTTGCAAGTAGTAATCCAACCATATCCGGCGTAAACCGGCAGGGAATGGGGGTGATCAGCATTTGGGAGGAAATTTCCTCTTGATTGGATTTTAATCTTTCAAACAGGATCCGCTCGTGGGCGGCGTGTTTGTCAATTAAGAATGCATCTTCCCCTTGCTGAACCAAAATATATGTGTTATATAATTGGCCGATATATTGCCAAGGGATTTCCACCGGCATAGAAATTTCTTCTTGCAGCGGGGGTTCCAGGACTTCCCGAGGCGTTTCTTTAACCTCTGTCGGGGGAACGTTGGAAGATGTTACAGGAGCCGGCGTCACCACTGGAGATTTTACTGTGGTAGCGGAACGTTCCACTGCGGCGGCGGTAGCGGCTGCAGCCAGGGGATTGGGCTTGGGGGCTTCCTTCATAACTGCAGTAAAAGACTTAAATTCACCGGGTGTCATAGTGCGGAAAAAGGTCTCTTGCTTCGGAGGTTGACTATGACTCGGTTTAGTAACAGGCGATACATCTGCAGGTGGGGGCGTAAAACGCATTTGCGGACGGTCAGGGGTTTTGTTCAGCGCACCCAATACACCGTAATGTACACAGTCAAATACTGCTTTCTCATTGAGAAATTTAACCTCCGTTTTAGCGGGGTGTACATTGACATCAACTGCGTTGAGGGGCAACTGTAGATGTAAGACACAAGTTGGGAATTTGCCCACCATAATTTGATTACGGTAGGCCTCCTCCAGTGCCGCGACCAATAAGCGGGAGCGAACCGGTCGACCGTTCACAAAGAATGTTTGCAAGTTTCGGCTGGGGCGGGAGTCCGTGGGTTTTCCGACAAAACCGGAAATACGGTAACCCTCCCAAGTGCTGTCAACAGCAACCATTTTTCCACTGTCTTTGCCGTAAACACAGTAAACAGCATCCTCCAATTTGCCGTTTCCGGTGGTAGACAGTATCTCTTTGCCGTCACGCAAAAAACGGATGGCAACTTCCGGATGGGCGAGGGCTTGCATCTGTACGGCGGCAGAAACGCGACTGCCTTCCACCGTATCTGCTTTCATAAATTTCATGCGGGCAGGGGTGTTAAAAAACAAATCTCTGACAATAATGGTGGTTCCGTCAGGACAACCGGCTTCCGATTCTTCTATAATTGCGCCGGCTTCCAAGGAAAGACTGGTACCACTGATACTGCCGGGAGTTTTTGTCAATAAGTCAATTCGGCTGACAGAGGCGATTGCCGCCAATGCTTCTCCACGGAAACCCATAGTGGCAATGGCGGATAAATCTTCCGCAGTTTTTAATTTGGATGTAGCGTGACGTAAGAACGCGGTTTTTGCGTCTTCAGCAGACATACCGCAGCCGTTGTCGGTTATCCGGATAAAGGTCATACCACCATCCCGGATTTCTACCGTTACTTGACTTGCGCCGGCATCTACTGCGTTTTCCAGCATTTCCTTTACCACGGAGGCGGGGCGTTCCACCACTTCGCCTGCGGCAATTAAATTGGCAACATGGGGAGATAGTTGAATGATTTTAGGCATAATATCACCTCATAGCAAGAATTCCGGTTAAATTGACCAAAGCGTGAATCAGAACGGATGTCCAGATAGTCTGAGATTTTTGGTAAGCAAAGGCAAGGCCAATGCCGGCTGGAATATACTGAATCAAGCATAGCCCTAAAGTCTTCCAGTCGTATAATCCGATATAACCGGCAATATGGATAAAGGCAAAAAACAAAACAGAGATAAAGTATCCTGCCCTTTTATTCTGGGAATAGATTCTGCCAAAAAACAGTCCCCGGTAGAAAACTTCCTCTACCACCGGTACGAGAACCACAACGCACAAAGCAACAAGAAAATAGTTTTCTCGGGCCATACCGGCGATGTTGCTATCGTTTACATTAAAGAAATCCGGGGAGAGAAAAAGGATTAAATAGGAAACCAAAATATTTCCCAGATAGTAAATGCCGAAACCCATTCCTGCGGCTATCAGCGTATCCACCGGTCTTTTTACGGCGTATTTCAAGGAATGCCACAGAAACTTGTGGAAAATTCCCCAAACCGCCAAAAAGTTTATAAAAAACAAGATAGCGTTCAGGGCACTGTCCGAAAGGGGCACAGGCAAATAGGTGCTTCCCAATGCCAAAAGCCAAGGCAGGAGAAAAAACTGGAACAAGAAGTACGCTTTGCCCCAAATGGCTTCCCATTTGGTCATTTTAAGTATCATAAAAGCCTCTTGAGTTTGTAGAGTTCGTTCATCGCTTCAATGGGGGTGAGTGTTTCCACATTGATGCTTTCCAGCGCATTGATAATTTGTTGGCGGCTCATATCCTGCATACTGATTTGGTCATCGGGCTCTTCCTCTGCTTTGCAGTATACCACAGGCACAGAAACGTTGCCGCTTTCCAAATCTGCAAGAATCTCCTTTGCCCGGGAGGTGACACTTGTGGGAAGTCCTGCAAGTTTTGCAACTTCGATACCGAAACTGTCATCCGTTGCTCCGGGAATGATTTTACGCAGGAAAATCATTTTGTCGCCCCGTTTTTTTACGGCGATGTTGTAGTTTTTAACGTTGGGCAATTCATTTTCAATGATGCTCAATTCGTGGTAATGGGTTGCAAAAAGGGTTTTTGCTCCCAGATGCTTGGGACTTGCGGCATATTCCAGTACAGCCCGGGCAATGGACATACCGTCATAAGTGGATGTACCTCTGCCGATTTCATCCAAAATCAGCAGGCTCTTGGAAGTGGCGTACTTTAAGATAGATGCCACTTCGGTCATTTCTACCATAAAGGTGGATTGACCGGAGGCTAAATCATCGCTGGCACCAATACGGGTGAATACTCGGTCAACCAGTCCGATTCGTGCACTTCGTGCCGGGACAAAACTGC
>JAZOXE010000042.1:0-2420 GCA_045659525.1 Faecousia sp.
CGGGAATCGAACCCATGTTACCGCCGTGAAAGGGCGGTGTCTTAACCGCTTGACCAACGGGCCTGGTAGCGGCGACCTGATTCGAACAGGTGACATACCGGGTATGAACCGGGTACTCTACCAGCTGAGTTACGCCGCCATCTATATCTTGCACCGAAATCGGCTTTGTTATTATATACATCAAGTTTGTATTTGTCAAGTGAAATGTTCGTATTTTTCTCACTTTTTTTGGCAAAGATACTTTTGAGGTGACAGACTTTGGCTATGGGGAAGAAAATGCTCCTTTTCTTGTTGGGCGGCAGCGCTTATGTAGGACTGGAACTAATTTGGCGCGGGCGAAGCCATATCAGTATGTTTTGCGCCGGTGGCGGGTGTTTTATGCTTTTGGGGCAGATGCAGAAAAGGTGTCCCCATTGGAATGTTTTTACAAAAGGCATATGGGGCAGTGGCATCATAACCGCCACGGAACTGATTTTTGGCTTTGTTTTTAACCGCAACTACCGGGTTTGGGATTACCGGGATGAGCCGCTGAATGTTTGCGGACAGATATGCCTGCCCTTTTCTCTTTTGTGGATACCGGTGAGTTTGGCGGCAATGTTTTTATACCGGCTGTTAGACCGGACGATTCCGGCAAAATAAATTTGGGACACCTTTTCAGGTGTCCCAAAAATGAAATACAATTAAGCCTTGCCGGCGCAACCCAGAACGTTAACCAGTTTGTGGCGAACGATTTCCTTAATGTTGGCCCGGGCGGGCTTCAGGTACTGACGGGGATCGAAGTGATCGGGATGATCGTTGAAGTACTTACGAACGGTACCGGTCAGAGCCAGACGCAGGTCGGAGTCGATGTTGATCTTACATACAGACAGAGCAGCAGCCTTACGCAGTTGTTCTTCCGGAACACCGATTGCGTTGGGCATTTTACCGCCGTTGGCATTTACCATAGCAACGTACTCCTGGGGAACGGAAGAAGAACCGTGGAGAACGATGGGGAAGCCGGGCAGACGGCGGGTAACTTCTTCCAGCACGTCAAAGCGCAGTGCGGGCGGAACCAGGATGCCCTGCTCGTTTACAGTGCACTGTTCGGGGGTGAACTTGTAAGCACCGTGGGAAGTGCCGATGGCGATAGCCAGGGAGTCACAACCGGTGCGGGTAACAAATTCTTCTACTTCTTCGGGGCGAGTGTAGGAGGCGGCTTCCGCGGAGACATTGACTTCGTCTTCAATGCCGGCCAGACTACCCAGTTCGGCTTCAACCACAACGCCGTGGTCGTGAGCGTATTCCACAACCTGCTTGGTGATGGCAATGTTTTCTTCAAAGGACTTGGAAGAAGCATCAATCATAACGGAAGTAAAGCCGCCGTCAATGCAGGACTTACAAGTTTCGAAGGAGTCGCCGTGGTCCAAGTGCAGAGCGATGGGAATGTTGGGACATTCAATCACAGCAGCCTCAACCAACTTCACCAGGAAAGTAGGATTTGCGTACTGACGGGCGCCCTTGGAAACCTGCAAAATAACGGGAGCGTCTTCTTCCCGGCAAGCCTCGGTAATGCCCTGAACGATTTCCATGTTGTTGACGTTGAAAGCGCCGACAGCATAGCCGCCGTCATAGGCTTTCTTAAACATCTCGGTAGTAGTTACAAGAGCCATTGGAATCAATCCTTTCTTATTTAATGGGAAAAACCCATGTTTTTACAAATAACATTATATCACGGTTTTTGCTGATTTCAATATAAATCTTTTAAACAGGGAAATTATATTGGAAATGTACAGTTTTGCAATTTGTTTTCCGGTGTTTTTTGGAGAAAAATATTGGAAATAAGTATTTACCTTTGGATAAAAATGCAGTATAATGCAAGGTAGAATTATTAACCAAGGAGTGTAAAAAAATGAGCAAATCTCCCCTTCAGTTAGCAAGATACGAATATCAGCCGAAACTTCCGGGCATGCTCCGGGGTGGCATTTCCGAAATTTGTGTAAAAAACGGAAATCCGACGGAAAGCGTTGCAGACCAGGAAAAGATTAAGGCACTGTTCCCCAATACATACGGTAAAAACGAGATTACATTCCAAAAGGGCAGCAATACGGCACAAACGAAAAAGCAGGTTGTGGGCGTTATTCTCTCCGGCGGTCAGGCCCCCGGCGGTCACAACGTTATTTGCGGCCTGTACGATGCGCTGAAAGCCGGCGGTAAAGACAATGTGCTTTACGGTTTTAAAGGCGGCCCCAGCGGACTTTTGGAAGACGACTATATCATTTTTGACGATGAATACATCAATCAGTACCGCAACACCGGCGGTTTTGACATCATCGGTTCCGGCCGCACCAAACTGGAAACAGAAGCCCAGTTAGCAGTGGTGGCAGAGGTGTGCAAGAAGCACGAAATTACCGCAGTGGTGATTATTGGTGGAGACGACTCCA
>JAZOXE010000043.1:0-2027 GCA_045659525.1 Faecousia sp.
CAGGAAAGCTTCCGGGAAGTATTTTTTTAATTTCTTTCGATTTCCTCTTTACGAACAAAGCAAAGTGGTGTAGAATAGGCGTAAGTAATCGATTTTCTTTAAGCGGTTACCAAAAAGGAGGTGTAGCTATGGGTTGCCTGAAATGCGGAAAAGATACCGGCGCAAGCAGTGTTTTCTGCGACGAGTGTGTTGCAAAAATGTCTGATTATCCGGTAAAATCTGATACTGCTGTGCAGCTGCCTCCCCGCACCATTGTTGTCAGCGAGAAAAAGCCGGTCCATAAGAAGAAACAGCCCACGCCGGCAGAGTTGCTAAAGAAATCCCGAAAACGGGTCTTATGGCTTTCCATTGCCGTGTTCTTACTGGTGGTCAGCTTACTGATCAGTCTTTCTTTCCTGGTACATACCTTAGATACTTTGGATGACTTACAGAGCCACGGCAAGAATTATACCACTATCATTGACTAGCGAAAACCAAAAATGTTTCACGTGAAACAATTCGCCGAAAAGGAGCTGTCTATGGGACGCATCATCGCTGTTGTAAACCAAAAAGGCGGTGTGGGAAAAACCACCACTGCCGTCAATTTAACTGCCGCATTAACGGAAATGGGCAAAAAAGTCCTGCTTTGTGACTTTGACCCACAGGCAAACGCCTCCTCCGGCTTTGGCATTGACAAACGAAAGCTGAATAAATCCATTTATGATGTTGTAGTAAACGATCATCCCACGAAAGATGCCATCGTGCACACACGGTTCGGCGACGTTTTGCCTTCTTCTGCAGACCTTGCAGGCGCCGCGGTGGAGCTGGTATCTATGGAAAATCCCAATTACCGCTTAAAAAACGCTTTGGAGGCGGTGCGAAAGGACTATGATTATATTTTGATCGACTGTCCGCCTTCTTTGGAAATGCTGACATTAAACGGACTTGCCGCCGCAGACGGTATTTTGATTCCCGTACAGTGCGAATATTACGCATTGGAAGGCCTTGCCGATCTGATGTATACTATGCGTATGATCAAGAAGCGCATTAACCCCGAATTGGAGATTTTCGGTGTTGCGCTGACAATGTTTGACGGACGCACCAATTTCTCCACCCAGGTTGCCCAGGAGGTTCGCCGTCATTTCCCCGGAAAAGTGTTTGCTTCCGTAGTTCCCCGGAATGTCCGCCTGGCAGAAGCCCCCAGTCACGGCTTGCCCATTACGGCATATGACCGTGCCAGCCGGGGCGGCGCCGCTTATCGGGCAATGGCAGAAGAATTTATTCAGAAAGGATGATCGTTATGGCAGCTCAAAAAGGAATGGGAAAAGGCTTAGGCGCATTGCTTGGGGATTTTGTTGAGCCCGCAGCAGAAAAGAGTGCCTATCAGATCCTCCCTATCCATAAAATCGAACCCAATCCCCTGCAGCCCCGCCGTGATTTTGACGAGGAGGAGCTGCAATCCCTTGCAGATTCCATTTCTCTCCACGGTGTAGTACAGCCTTTGACTGTCCGCCTGTTGGACAGCGGCTACTACCAAATTATTGCCGGTGAACGCCGTTGGCGCGCCGCCCGGATGGCCGGTCTTACCGAATTACCTGTAGTGGTAATGGAAGCAGATGACCAGAAAACCACTGAGCTTGCGCTGATTGAGAATTTACAGCGGCAAGACTTGAACCCTGTGGAAGAAGCTCTGGGTTACCGATCTTTAATGGAAGATTACGGCTTGACCCAGGAGGATACCGCTGCCCGTGTGGGAAAATCCCGTCCCGCCGTGGCAAATGCCCTGCGTTTGCTCACTTTGGCGCCGGATGTGCTGGAAATGGTGCGCAGCGGCGCACTCTCTGCCGGTCACGCCCGGGCTGTGCTGGTATTGAAAACCGAAAAAGCCCAAAAGGATGCCGCCCAGCGGATCGCCGCATTGGGACTTTCTGTTCGCCAGGCAGAGCTTTTGTGCAAAAATCTGTCAAAACCCAGGGAGCCTATGAGGGTGATCCCCTTGACTGTGGACTATGTGGCAGAATGTGAAAAGACCCTTTCCCGTCATTTGG
>JAZOXE010000044.1:0-5794 GCA_045659525.1 Faecousia sp.
AACAATTCCATCGTACTGTGGAAATAATCTTTCCATAAGATCATGATGCAGGTCCAGACTGCTGTGGAAGAATACATAATGCTTCTCTGCCGCTATATAGAGGGCCATCTCTGTTCCACGGCCTATCACATTGGCCACTACCACATCAAATCTCTCATTTTTGAAAATATCTTTTGCCGGATGCATCATTTTCTGTTCGTGGATATAGGTTCGCAGTCGTTCATGGTAGTTTTGGGCTTTTTTATGCATTTTTAACGGCGTCGACAATGATTGCAACACACTGATCTTCACCCAAAGCACTGCTGTTTAAGCAGATGTCATAATTGTGAGCATCGCCCCAGGTTCTACCGGTGTAGTGTTGGTAATTTGCTTTTCTGCGTTTATCTTTTTCTTGCAGACGGGCCTGTGGACTCTTTTCGCTTTCACCATAAAGACGCACAATCCGGTCGGCGCGGTACTGCATATCCGCATGTATATAAATGTGCATACAATCGGAACGGTCTTTGAGTATGTAATCGGCGTTTCTTCCTACGATTACACAGGGGCCTTTATCCGCAAGTTGTAAAATTACATTGCATTGAATATTCCACAGAAAGTCTGCTGTGGATAAGCCATTCATGACACCGGGAACTCCGTTTCCGGTAAACGCGTAGGAAAGAATCGTTTTACCCGGAGCGTGCTCACCATGTTCATCTACATAATTCGGAGCAAAACCGGATTTCAAAGCAATTTGCTCTACCAATTCTTTATCATAGAATGGAATTTTTAACTGCTCCGCAACGCGACGGGCAATGGAACGTCCGCCACTGCCAAATTCCCGGCTGACTGTAATAATCATTTTTTCCATGTAAACACCCTCCTTTTTTAAATCAATTATATTATAGAAGTTCTCATTTAAAATGTCAAATGAAACATAAAATCATCCCGGCAGAAAAATCTGCCGGGATGAAAATATTACTCAATTTGAATACCGTAGACTTGCTGTCCCCGTGTGCCGACGACAATCATATCGTTAAAGACAGCGGGGGAGGCTTCGATATTAGAGCCAAGGCCTAAAGAACTTAGAACCTCACCGTTTTTATCTCTAAACTCCATATTACCAACTGAGTCGCAGGTAATAATGTGTGCGCTGCCGTCATCGGAATAGACTGCTACGGGAGAACTCCAGGCGTAATTGGGCATATATTTTTCCCAAACAATTTCGCCGGTTTCTGTGTCGAATGCCACCAGTTTGCCGTCGCTAAAATCCGGTGTTCTTGCAATGGTGTAAATGATTAAACCTTCTAAATCTGTGCCGGCTTTGCCGAGAATGGGGGAAGACTGAACGCCGCCGGAAACATCATTTACGCGGTCGGAGTAGCAGTCAAAACGTTTCTCCCAAATAATTTCGCCGGTTTTCGCATCCAATTTATAGACACAGATATAGCCGGAACTGCCGTTAGCTGTCCAGTGCAGGCTGGGTGCTGTGTAAATGTAACCGCCTCCCAAACCGTTCCACTCAAAGGCAGGAGTAGAGTTCGAGTCATCGCGTGTATCCTGCGCCCAAACAAGTTCCATTGTGTTCAGGTCGATACAGAAGAACATACCGCCGTTTTCGGATATGTACAAGTATCTGTCAACAATTACGGCGCTGGGTTCAAAGCCAATCCAATATGCACCGTCGCTTGCACGGGAGGGATAGTAACGAATTTTTACGATTTCCTCAGGAGCCATTTCTAAAGTGCCGGCAGTTTTGTTGTAGTTTGTGTTAAGTTTAATTGTGTAGAGAATTCCGTTTTCACCGGGCCAAATTAAGGTGTCGGTTTCTGCATCAACAAGCGGGGAAGAGTCAAAAGCAGTCCAAGAACGTTGGCTGAAGGCGTCACTTCCGCTGCGTTCATACAGTATGGTGCTGTCCAACAAATTGATCGCGTACATTCTGGGAGATGCGTCGCCATTGCTGAGTCCGGAGCCGACATATAAAATGGGATAGCCTCTGGGATCTAAGGAGCCGGAACCCTTAAAACTCATACCCACAAACATAGGATCCCGGGTATATGTTCCATCTTCCAAATCGTAGAAATATACATAACCGTCCAATGTTGCATGAATTACTTCCACCAAACCGTCTTTATTTCGTTTTTCGGTGTACATACTGGTCATGATTTGCTTGCTGTCATTGTCCCACTGTACCATAAGAGGCTGACCGGTCCAACCGCTTCCGGGCCAGCCGTTCAGAGAGCCAATGTTTCGACCCCAGACTTTAGAAATTGTTCCGCTTGTAACGTTTACAGTGCCGTAGGCAGCATTGTTGCGGTAGTTGTCGCCGCGAAATGTTGCAATACCGGGTAAGGCAAAATAGTCTTCACCTTTTCCAAAGGAAATAGGTTCTTTCCGTTGGAATTTTTCAACAATTGCGCCATGGTCAATGATATCCCAGCGAATACCCCAGTTTTCAGGAACGCTGACCTGAACTGCACTGGGTGTGAATGTAGGTTCCGGTATGGTTGCTTCTGTCGTTTCAACTGTAGTTGTCGCCTCTGTAGAGGTTTCAGGAACGGTGGTCGTTTCTGTAAGGTTTATATCTACGAGTGCGTTGTTTACCTGGACGTACCGGGTAATACAAATCACTGTACATATAAGGAGTAACACGGTGGTGCAATATGTCAGGATTGGTACGATGCCGGTTTTTTTCTTGCTCTTTTTCAGTTGGATAAAAACATACACACTAAATGCAAGCAAGCAGACAAAAATGATTGTCAAAAAAATCAGCGCCGGTTTCATAGTGCGCAACGATGCCTGCAATGCATCGGCATCCGGTACCTCTGATAAAAAAATGGAATGCATAATAAACCCTCCTCTTTTTATGTATTATAACATCGCAAGTTCGTAGGTGCAAGATGGGAATAAAAATATTGTTTTAATTTCCTTTAACATTGCGATTTTTACAAAAATGTGTTATAATTCATTTGTAAGAAAAGAGGTGCATATCATGGATGATATTATTACATTGCTTGCTCAAGAACTGAACCAAAAGGCGCAATACGTTAATAACGTCGTAAACCTTTTGGATGAGGGAAACACCATTCGGTTTATTGCTCGATACCGTAAAGAAATGCATGGAAGTATGGATGATACGGTACTTCGGGATTTGGAAACCAGACTCAATTACCTGCGCAATCTGCAGGAGAGAAAAGAGAGCGTTTTATCTTCCATTGAAGAACAGGGGAAACTGACAGAGGAACTTTCTTCCGCAATTGTGAATGCTTCTACTTTAGCAGAAGTGGAGGATTTATACCGCCCCTATAAACAAAAACGCAGAACCCGTGCAACTGTTGCAAAAGAGAAAGGACTTGAACCGTTAGCACTTCGAATTTTTGAACAGACAGGGGAAGCGCCGGAGGAACTGGCAACTGAATATCTTAATCCGGAAAATGGCGTTGAAACCATTGAAGATGCGCTTGCAGGCGCTTCGGATATTATTGCGGAAATGATTTCGGACGATGCGCAAATCCGAAAATCTTTGCGGGAAAAAATGGAAAAATTTGCTGTAATCACCGTGCAGGCAGTTGATGCCGAACAGGACAGTGTTTATCGCCTTTATTATGACTTTTCTACAACGGCTTCCAGAATCCTCAATCACCAAATATTAGCGATTAACCGTGGCGAAAAAGAAGGATTTCTGAAAGTAAGCGCTGCGCTTCCCGGTATGGAGGGGCAGGCGCTTGTGTGCCGTGCTGCACTGAAGCCGACAAAGCAGATTTCCGCATTTGTCCGTAATGCCGCGGAAGATGCCTATAACCGACTGATTGCGCCCAGCGTAGAGCGGGAACTTCGCAACACTTTGACGGACCGTGCATCGGAGTCGGCGATAGCAAATTTTGCATTAAATCTGAAGCCCTTGCTTATGCAACCGCCAGTGAAAGGTTTTGTTACTATGGGATTAGACCCCGGATACAAAAATGGCTGTAAGGTTGCCGTTGTTGACAGTACCGGCCGTGTTCTGGATACGTCTGTTGTTTATCCTACGTTTAATGAGCGGAAAAAGCAGGAAGCGATATCCATTCTCTCGGCAATGATAAAAAAACACAATGTTTGCCATATTGCGATCGGCAACGGCACAGCATCTCGTGAAACGGAAGCAATGACTGTAGAGATGATTAAAAATCTTCCCGGCGTTAGTTATATGATTGTTAACGAGGCGGGCGCATCCGTATACTCGGCATCCAAATTGGCAGCGGAAGAATTTCCGGACTATGATGTTAATCTGCGTTCCGCGGTTTCTATTGCCCGCCGACTGCAAGACCCTCTTGCAGAATTGGTGAAGATTGATCCGAAAGCAATCGGCGTCGGACAGTATCAACACGACTGTCCGCAAAAACGTTTGGATGAAGCATTAAATGCCGTGGTTGAAGACTGCGTAAATTCCGTAGGCGTTGATGTTAACACTGCATCTGCAAGTTTGTTGCAAAAGGTATCCGGTCTTAACGGTACAACTGCGCAAAACATCGTTTCCTACCGGGAGACAAACGGCGCATTTACTGCCAGAAGTCAACTGAAAAAGGTTTCCAAATTAGGGCCGAAAGCCTACGAACAGTGCGCCGGCTTCCTACGGGTTGCGGAGAGCAAGGAAATACTTGATAACACCGGTGTTCATCCGGAATCTTATGATGCCGCGCAAAAACTTCTGAAACTGTGCGGTTATGAAAAAAGTGATGTTGCCACCGGAAAATTAGAGGAATTAAGTGAACGTTTCATCCAATATGGCAAAGAAAACGCAGCGCAGGTATGCGGAGTTGGCATCCCCACATTAGAAGACGTAGTAAAAGAACTTCTGAAACCCGGTAGAGATCCTCGTGATGATTTGCCACCTCCGATTTTGCGGACAGACGTACTGGAAATGAAGAATTTGAAACCCGGTATGGTTCTCTCCGGCACAGTAAGAAATGTCATTGATTTTGGTGTGTTTGTTGACATTGGTGTTCATCAAGACGGGTTGGTGCATATCTCCCAGGTTTGTAACCGAAAAATTCGCCATCCATCTGAAATTGTTAAGGTTGGAGATGTTGTGAAAGTTTGTGTTTTGGAAGTAGACGAGGGGAGAAAACGAATTGGCCTGACAATGAAAAATATCCCTGCTGAAACATAATAATTCCGCCGGACGGTTAATTCCGTCCTGCGGCTATTTATTTACTCTTTTCCAAGATAAATGCAAGTGTGGATTCAAAAGAATTTTCTTGTATGGTATTGGGCACTTGTTTTGAAATTCCATTCTTTTGGAGAAAAATGTCTTTTAAGATTGACTCTGCAAACCAAGGATTTTTTACAAATAACGGCCCTAAACAGTTGGTGAAAATTAAATTCTTCCATCGCGCGCCTTCTGCGCCGGTATTGTTATTACCCATTCCATATAGAGTTTTACCCAAAGGACATTTTGTATCCACGTCGGCCATTTGAATTTGTGATCCGATGAGTTCTTGCATCGTTCCGTTGATGCGCACATATAGGTCATCGCCCCATACATACTGCCGTTCTTTAGCAGTCATATCAAAATATCCCAAACCGGGTACTTCAGTGCCGTCTTCCCGAACTATGGATTTACCGAACATCAATCCACTGTTGCCTATGGCAAGCAGGTATCCACCGTTTTCTAAATAACGAGTTAAGTTGTCAGACTTCAGTTTCGGGATGATGTGTGTAAATGTTGAAATCTCACCAGGTAAGAAGATAAGAAAGTCTAAATTTTCATAATCAATAGGGGAGTCGGGCGTTTCAATCCGAATAATGGAGATATCAAATCCTAAATTCCTACCAA
>JAZOXE010000045.1:0-3676 GCA_045659525.1 Faecousia sp.
CTCCCCAATTCCACCATACCCGCTTGTTTTGTTACCGGGGCTTACCGTTTTCCGTTGACAACGAGGTCATTTTACCACGGCGGATTGGGAATGTCAATGCTATGAAAGAGGCTTAATTTTACGTTTTTGCTCTGCTCTACCCTGAAAAGACCATACTTCCCAATGCCCGGAGGAACAGTTTTCCCCAAGACAGTCTTGCCACAGAATTTTCCGCTATCAACGGTATCTCCGCCAGCACCTGCTCCCCAGCAAGCACTTGGGCCGTTCCCAATCGCTGTCCTTTGCTAACCGGCGCAGTAACCGCTTCTTCCAGTTGATATTTTGTGGTCACACTGCTTTTTTGTCCTTTGTCAATGAGGATTGCCTTTTCTTCTCCGGGTGTTGCCACTACTTCCGTCATTTCCCCCAATTTTACCGGTACTTTAAGGCTTTCTGTGAATTCCGGCCGTATCAGCGCATATGTGGCAAATCCGTAATCCAGCATTGCCTTGCAAGCGGAAAACCGCTGAGCAGATGTCTCACAGCCCATTACCACCGCCACCAACTCCATTCCATCCCGCTGGGCGGAGGCAGAAAGGCAGTATCCCGCGCCGGAGGTAAAGCCGGTTTTCAGCCCTGTTGCCCCATTATAAAACCGCACCAGTTTGTTGGTGTTGGAAAGACCAAATTCTCCGTTACGTACGGTGTCCATCCAAATGGTTGTGTATTTTTTTATGTCCGGATGGTTTTTTAGCAGTTGTGCAGACATAACCCCAATATCATGGGCAGATGTTTTGTGGGCGCTGGCATCCGGGCCGTCGTCCAGTCCGGTGCAGTTAACAAAATGGGTGTCTTTCATTCCCAACTCCTCTGCCCGCTGGTTCATTTTGTCAACAAAGGCGCTTTCACTACCGGCAATATGTTCCGCCATAGCGCAAGCGCAGTCGTTGGCAGAAGAAACGGCAATGGATTTGACCATATCTGCAACAGACATCGTCTCTCCCACTTTCAGATAAATCTGACTGCCGCCTTTTGCCGCGGCCTCTTCCGATGCCGTCACCGTATCCTCCCAGCGGATATTGCCTCCGTCAATGGCTTCCATAATCAAAAGCATAGTCATTACTTTTGTTACACTGGCCGGCGCAAGGGGGGTATGGGCGTTTTGCTCATAGAGAACTTGCCCGGTGGCCACATCCATCAGCAGAGCGCCCTTTCCCTGAATATCCAGTTCTACCGCAGATGCTCCTACCGTCAAACACCCTGCCACCAACGCAATGATCAATACCGATAACAAAATCCGTTTCATTGTCATCCCTCCAAATCTACTAAACTGTATGAAGCCCGTCCCGGAAATATGAAAAAAGGGTTGACATATCTATCACCACTTTGTAAAATAAACACAAGTTAAGAACAAAACAAATGTTTATGATTGAGGTGAGAGCGTGACACAACGGGAACAGCAAATCCTCCGTTTAATCGGGGAAAACCCCATGATATCCCAGCAGGAACTGGCGGAAAAACTGCAAATCACCCGTTCCTCTGTGGGGGTGCATATTTCCAACTTGCATCGCAAAGGCCACATTGTAGGAAAAGGCTACGTTCTCCGGGACAGCGCCTATACGGTGGTGGTAGGTGGCGTAAACGTAGACATCGGTGGTAAAAGTTTTGAAAGCCTTATCCCCGGCGATTCTAACCCGGGCACCGTATCTGTCAGTTTAGGGGGTGTGGGGCGAAACATTGCCCACAATCTCTCCCTTTTGGGGTGTGATGTCCGCCTTTTGACGGCTTTTGGCGAAGATATGAACGGGCAACGGGTAGTCGCCTCTTGCACAGAGTTGGGAATTGATATCTCCCATGCCTTAAAAACCGCTGACAGCGCCACTTCTACCTATTTATACATCACCGGTCCAGACGGAGAGATGTCCGTTGCCCTTTCCGATATGGAGATTTGCAACCGAATTACCCCGGGATACTTATCCGGAAATCTGCAAATGCTGCAAAACGCCCAAGCCGTAGTGGCTGACACCAACATTCCTCAGGAGTCTCTGGTGTATTTGGCAGAAAACTGCAAGGCCCCTTTGTTTTGCGACCCGGTTTCTGTAACAAAAGCAGAAAAACTACTGCCCATCCTGCACAAAATTCACACCTTAAAACCCAACCGTCTGGAAGCAGAACTGCTATCCGGGGTTAAGATAACCGATAAACAAAGCGCCCAGCGCGCCGCGGATGTTTTGTTATCCAAGGGGGTAGCGCGGGTGTTCCTTTCTATGGGCGCCGATGGGGTGTTTGCCGCCACGAAAGAGCAGTCCTACTGGCTCTCCAACCTCCCCGGGCAGCGGGTGAACACCACCGGTTGCGGGGACGCCTTTATGGCAGCGCTGGCCTGGTGCTATCGTGAAGAAAAGAGTCTGAAAGAAACGGCCCTTTTCGGTCTTGCGGCAGCGGCAATCGCTATGGAATCTCCGGAAACCATAAATCCGGCAATGTGCGTTACATCGCTCAAACATAGAATTTCAACCATTACAGTTTAAGGAGAATGATTATGAATCGTTATTTAGATGTAAACCCTGAAGTTGCAGCAGCCATTAAAGAGGGAAGACCTGTTGTGGCGCTGGAGTCCACCATTATTTCCCATGGTATGCCCTATCCCCAAAACGTGGAGACAGCGCTGAACGTGGAGAGAATCATCCGGGAAAACGGCGCAGTTCCCGCTACCATCGCGATTATCGGCGGCAGACTGAAAGCCGGTCTGACTCCGGAGGAAATTGAATACTTCGGTAAAAAAGGCAAGGACATTGCCAAAGCCTCCCGCCGGGATTTGGCGGTTTTGTGCGCCCGGGGTGTAGACGGGGCTACCACCGTTACCACCACAATGATTATCGCCCATATGGCAGGCATTAAAATCTTCGCCACCGGCGGCATTGGCGGTGTGCACCGGGGCGCAGAAATCACAATGGATATCTCCGCCGACCTGGAAGAACTGGGACAGACGCCGGTTATGGTTGTGTGCGCCGGCGCAAAATCCATTTTGGATTTGGGCTTGACACTGGAATATCTGGAAACCAAGGGCGTACCGGTTATCGGTTACGGCACGGAAGAACTGCCTGCGTTCTATACCCGTAAATCCGGTTTTTCTGTGGATTACCGCATGGATACCCCGGCAGAACTGGCTGCTGCATTTAAAACACAGAACGACTTGGGCTTCCACGGCGGTATGCTGGTGACAAACCCCATCCCCGAGGAATATGCTATGCCCTTGGAAACCATCACCGCTGCCATTGATAAGGCTATCGGCGAATGTAATGAAAAGGGCATCCACGGCAAGGAAACCACACCCTTCCTGCTGGCGAGAGTGGCAGAACTTACCGGTGGCAATTCCCTTGCCTCCAACATTCAACTGGTGTATAACAACGCCCGCCTTGCCGCCCAGACGGCAGTGCAGTATTGCAATCTGTAAAAACCATTCTATCAAAAAGAACCCGCCCGACTTTCAAGTCGGGCGGTTTGTGTTTTAAAATCTGCACTTTTCGGCAATGTAGGATTTCAGTTCGCTGATGGGGATACGCACCTGTTCCATTGTGTCACGGTCACGGACAGTAACGCAGTTGTCTGCTTCGGTGGTATCGTCACCAATGGTCTGGAAGTCCACAGTAATGCAAAGAGGTGTGCCGATTTCGTCTTCCCGGCGGTAACGCTT
>JAZOXE010000046.1:0-9907 GCA_045659525.1 Faecousia sp.
CTTCAGCGCTGCGGCGCTTATTGCCGTCCTTATCGTTCCAGTTGCGAATCTGCAATCTTCCGGATACCACCGCCATGCGGCCCTTGGTAAAATACTTGGAGACAAATTCTCCGGTTTGACGCCAGGCTACACAGTCGATGAAATCAGTTTCCCGTTCACTGCCATCCTTGGGAGAAAAATCTCTGTCCACCGCCAGGGTGAAGGATGTTACTGCAGTACCGGTTCCGGTACGGCGCAGTTCGGGATCGCGGACCAATCGGCCCATAATGGTGATGTGGTTGAGCATAGTTGTTTCCTCCTTACTCTTCCACCGCAGTGGTCAGGCAACGCAGAACGCCTTCGGTGATCTTCATAACACGCTCCAGTTCCGCGGGGAACTCGGGCTTGCTTTCGAAGTTCATCAGGACGTAATAACCTTCAAACAGGTCATTGATGGGGTAGGCCAGACGACGCTTGCCCCACTCGTCCACATTGGACAGGGTTCCCTCCGCCTCCACCATTGCCTTGAACTTTTCCACAAGTGCGGCGATGCCTTCTTCGCCCTGAGCAGGGTCGATGATATACAGCACCTCGTACTTACCGGTAATCTTAGCCATGTTGTTTGCACCTCCTTTTGGACTTTTGGCCTCCGGTCTCGCCGGAAGCAAGGATTTGCCTGCGCACGCAGGCTAAAGTATTATATTCTCCTTTCCCGGAAAAGTCAAGGTTTTTTAGGAAAAAATATGCATAATCCCGGCTTTTTCGGAAAAACTTTCAGTAATAAGGAGGCGTAATTCTTGATTTTATCTTATTTGCGGTCCATATTTTTGTATCTGCTGTTGATTATTGTCATCCGCCTGATGGGAAAAAGACAAATCGGACAAATGGAACCGGCAGAATTTGTGGTTACCATGCTGGTGGCAAACTTAGCCGCCATTCCTATGCAAGACGGCGGCATTCCCCTTTTTTCCGGCACAGTGCCCATTCTTACGGTTTTAGGGACAGAATTGGTTCTCTCTTCCCTTTCCCTTAAGAATATACGGCTGCGAAAACTCCTTTGCGGAAAACCGGTAATTTTAATCGAGAACGGCAATATCCTCCAACAAAATCTCAAAAAAACCCGGGTAACACTGGATGAATTAACCGGCCATCTGCGGGAAAAAGACGTGCTGGATTTAAAAACAGTGCAATACGCCATTTTAGAAACAAACGGCAACATCTCCGTTTTCCCCTATCCTAAGGAAAAGCCGGCCTCCGCCAAAGATGCCGGCATTCCCGCAAAAAAGCAGTACCTCCCCCTAACCGTGATTTCCGACGGGAAACTCATATCCGAAAATTTGAAAAAAGCCAAAAAAGATATGCACTGGTTAGAGCGGGTTCTGGAAGAACACAAATCCACCATCGCCACAACTTGGCTTTTAACCGTAGACGGTGGCGACCACATTCTATTTTTGCGAAAGGAGCCTCTATGACCGGTAAGTTTTGGTTGGGAAGCATTTTGCTGACTTTACTTTTGATATTAGGACTGGTGGTTGCCTTTGGAATGGATCGCGTCCATCTTCCCATTGCCACAGATTTGGAAAAGGCGGCGGAAATTTCCCTGTCCGGAGATTTTACCGCAGCCAATGACTTGGCGCAAAAAGCAAAAGCCCAATGGGAAAAGCACTGGCACGCCACCGCCACGGTGGCAGACCACGAACCGATGGAAGACATCGACGGTCTGTTTTCCCAAATGGAAATCTACCGAAAAAATGAAAACCGGGAGGAATTTTCCGCCTACTGTTCCCGGTTAAGCGTCCTGATTGAAGCCGTTTCAGAGGCGCAACGCCTAAACTGGTGGAATTTATTATAATGTGTATGAAAACAATTACGCGCGGCATTTGCCGCGCTTTTTCTTTGCCCTATACCCCCTGCTTGCTCTTCCAAAATACAAAACGTCTCTTTCTTTTGGGTTAATTTACCAAACTAAAGCGTTAAAGTGTGGTGAAAACTGTTTACTTCTCCAAAGATGGAAAAATATGTGAAAAAACACTTTACAACTTTAGCGAACTAAAGTATAATGCAGACATCCAAACCACTTGGAAAAAGAAAGGAAGTTTTGATTATGAAAAAATTATTTGCACTTGCACTGGCCGCTCTGATGATTTTTGCTTTATTCGCAGGCTGCGGCAAAACAGAAGAAAAGACCGTTGTTGTCGGTTATACCATCTACGCCCCTATGAACTACTATGAAGAGGGCAGTGACAAACTGGTTGGTTTTGACACCGAACTGGCAGAGGCCGTATTTGGCAACCTGGGTTACAAAGTTCTCTTCCAGGAAATCGACTGGAACCAAAAGTACACCGATTTGGACTCCGGCGCCATCGATTGCGTTTGGAACGGTTTCACTTGCAACACCGCAGATGATGACGGGGTTCTCCGTTCCGAAAAGGTAGACTTCTCCTACAACTACATGGAAAACCGTCAGGTTATCGTTGTTAAGGCTGGCTCCACCATCGCTTCCGCCGCTGATTTGGCCGGTAAGCAGGGCGCTGCAGAAAGCGGCTCCGCCGGTGAGACTTACGGTCAGTCCTTTGAAGGCGCTACCATTAAAGGCTTCAACTATCAGACCGATTGTCTGTTCGAAGTAAATGCCGGTTCTGTTGACTTTGCCGTTCTGGATGCCCAACTGGCTAAGAGTTACTGTGGCAAGGGTGACTATGCAGAACTCACCATCGTAGACGCTTTGAGCAGTGACGTTGAGTACTACGCTATCGGCTTCAAGAAGGGCAGCGAACTCACCGCCAACGTAAATGCACAACTGGAAAAACTGGCTGCCGATGGTACCATCGCCAAGTTGGCCGAAAAGTACGGCGTAGCCAATACCGCTATCACCGACTTCTCTGACCAGAAGTAAGAACTAAAAATACTGAAAGCATAGGGCGGCAGTTTGCCGCCCCAATGCTGGTTTTTAGAGAAAAATACATCACTTATTGGAGATTATACTATGTCCTTTTGGGAAGTAACCCTGTTTCTTTGGGATGGATTTTTAATATCCCTGCTGATTTTTGCGGTAACACTGCTTTGTGGCGTGCCCCTGGGCTTGCCCATTGCCTGGTGTTCCATGAGCCGTTTCAAGACGGTAAAGGCTATATCAAAGGTAATCGTTTGGATTGTCCGGGGTGTGCCGTTGATGTTGCAAATATTTATTATCTACTACGTACCGGGACTTCTGTTCAACACCCCGGTATTTAGTCAGGTTGACCGGTATTTCTTTATCAATTACGGCATATCGGATGCCGGACGAATCACAGCGGTTTTGATTGCCTTTTCCATTAACTATGCCTGCTATTTCTCCGAAATCTACCGGGGCGGTATTGAAAGCATTTCCCAAGGTCAGTACGAAGCCGGCTATGTTTTAGGCTTGACCAAGAGCCAAATTTTCTCCAAAATTATTCTCAAACAGGTAATCCAGCGGATTGTCCCCCCTATGTCCAACGAGATCATTACCTTAATCAAAGATACGGCGCTGGCAAACTGTATTATCGTTTGTGAGATTATCAAGCAAGCCAAAGAACTGGCCGCCACAAAGGCAATGGTATGGCCGCTGTTTTACACCGGTGCATTCTATTTGATTTTTGTTGGTATCCTTACGATTATTCTGGGCAAGACAGAAAAGAAACTCAGTTATTTCAGGAGTTAAGATGAAGGTTTTAGAAGTAAAAGATATTAAAAAGAATTTTGGGAAAGTCAAGGTGCTCAAAGGCATTAGTTTTGCTTTGGAAAAAGGACAGGTGCTTGCCATTATCGGTTCTTCCGGCAGCGGCAAAACAACGCTGCTGCGTTGCTTGAATTTCTTGGAAACACCGGATGCCGGACAGATATATGTGAACGGAACGCCTCTTTTGGGAGAACATCTTTCCGATGAACAGATTCGCAACAATCGACTAAATTTCGGCATGGTATTTCAGAACTTTAATTTGTTTCCTCAGTATAACGTGCTAAAAAATGTAACGTTGGCCCCTACCCTTCTCAAAAAAGGAACCCCGGAGGAAATAGAAGAAAAGGCCCGCAACCTTCTTGACCAGGTCGGTCTGTCGGACAAACTGGATGCATATCCCTATCAACTCTCCGGCGGCCAGCAACAGCGGGTCGCCATTGCCCGGGCTTTGGCTCTGCGACCGGAGGTGCTTTGTTTTGATGAGCCCACCTCCGCTTTAGACCCGGAACTGACGGGAGAAGTTTTGCGGGTAATCCGGGAACTAAAAAACGAAGACCGCACTATGATTGTTGTCACCCACGAAATGGAATTTGCAAAAAGCGTAGCAGACGTGGTTATTTATATGGCCGATGGTGTCATCGAAGAAATCGGCACCCCGGCGCAAGTTTTTGATAACCCCGTCAGTGAAAAGACTAAACAGTTTTTACATGGCGCCCAAGAACCTTTTTAACAGGAGGAGCACCAAATGGATAAAATTGAAAAAATTGAAAACCTTTATCGGGTGATTGCCAAACTGAAAACCGAAGAAGATTGCAAGGCACTGTTTGCTGACCTTTGCACCGATAAGGAAATCGAAAAAATGGCAGAACGTCTGTTTGCCGCAAAACTGCTCTTAGACGGAAAAACTTATCAGCAAGTCATCGCCCAAAGCGATATTTCCTCTGCTACTTTGAGCCGGGTTTCCCGGTGCGTACAGTATGGCGGCGGATACCGCAAGTTCCTTTAAGCCCCATAAAAAGAATCGGAAGGATACAAATATCCTTCCGATTCTTTTTATAACGTTTTTACAAAAGAAAGCATTTCTTCTTTGGGAATCACGCCGGTGTGCAGTTCCGCTTTTTCCTTCAGCCCCGTAAGATTTTTGGGAATGGGTACGCCGGTCAGTTCCTGCAGACGCTCCATCAGCGCAAACTCATCGGTTTGCGTGGTTTCTTCCAGACTGGACAGCACCGCCGCCGGGAATTTATAAGGAGAAGCGGTAGACAATACCACCATAGGCCGGGTATCTCCGGTTTGCTGTGTATATTCTTCCGCCACTGCCCATCCCGTTGCCGTATGGGTGTCACAAAGATAATGCTGTTCCTGCCACACTTTGCGTATGGTCTTTTGCGCTTTTTCATCGTCGCAGCAACCGGCCCAAAACTCTTCTCTAATGGCCTCGGCCATCTCTTTCGGTACGGTATATACCCCTTCCCGGTTGAGGCTTTCCATTAACCGGGCTACCAGCGGCGCATCTCCTTGGGAAATAAAGTACAAAAGCCGCTCCAAGTTGGACGACACCAGTATGTCCATAGAGGGAGAGATGGTTTTATGTAAGGGACGGCGACGGTCATATACACCGGTGCGAATAAAGTCCGTCAGCACATTATTGGCATTGGATGCGCAAACCAAAGCACCTACGGGCAGTCCTAATTTTTTGGCTAAATAGCCGGCTAAAATATCGCCGAAATTACCGGTGGGAACGCAGAAATTCACCTTGTCCCCCATTTTAATTTGTCCCCGTTTTAAAAGGTCGCTGTAGGCCTTGAAATAATAGGTGATCTGGGGCGCGAGCCGACCGATATTAATGGAGTTTGCGGTGGAAAGGCGGCTGCCGGTACCTCCGGGAAGTACATTGTTTTCCGCGGCAGCAAAAATGTTTTTAACACCTGTTTGGGCATCATCAAAATTGCCCTCCACTGCGCAAACCGTTACGTTCTTTCCCTCTTGGGTAACCATCTGGGCCCGCTGAACCGCAGATACGCCGCCGTTGGGATAAAATACGCAGATTTTTACCCCGGGTACATCCTGAAAACCCGCCAAAGCGGCTTTACCCGTATCCCCGGACGTGGCTGTAAGAATTAAAATATCCTCTTTCATTCCCTTTTGGGTTTTGGCGGCGGTGAGCAGTTGGGGCAGCGCACAAAGCGCCACATCCTTAAACGCGGAAGTAGGACCGTGAAACAGTTCCAACACGGTAAACTTGCCGGTATCCACCGTAGGTGTCAGTTCCGTTGTCTCAAATTTTCCGGTATATGCCTTGGAAATTAGTAATTGCATATCGGGAATATCCGGCAGCATTGCCCCAATAATCCGGGTTGCCATTGCCATAGTGTCTTCCTGCAAACATTTTTCCACATCCACTTCCGGCAGACACTGGGGCACGTACAGTCCCCCATCCGGCGCAAGCCCCGCTAAAACGGCCTGGGCGCTGTCTGCCTTCAGGTCATGATTTCTTGTAGACTGATATCCCATAAAATCCTCCTGATTTTTCTTGAAAATGCACAAAACCCCGAAGATTTTGCGCAAAATCTTGTTTTATGCAACTATTGCAATTTTAGTAGGTATATGATATACTGTTTCCCATAAAAATGCAAGTTATTTTCCGATAAAAACCTCTTAAGGTAATTTGAGGAAAAGGAAAGAGAAATTGGAGGAAACCGATATGCAAATTGGACTTCTTGGTTTTGGCGTTGTTGGCAGAGGCGTTTACGATTTAACTGCTAACCGTACAGACATAAATGTAAAAAAAGTGCTGTGTCTGGAAGATGTTACTCTGCCGGATGCCGAAGTGACAAAAAATTATGCAGACATCGTTTCCGATGCCTCCATCGATACTGTGGTTGAGGCAATGGGTGGCCTGCACCCGGCTTACGAATTTGTCCGGGGCGCCATTGAAGCCGGCAAAAACATTGTCACTTCCAACAAGGCTTTGGTTGCCACTTACTATGATGAACTCATTCCTCTGGCGCAAAAGGCCGGTGTGAGTTTCCGTTGCACCGCAGCCGTGGGCGGCGGTATCGGTTGGCTGTCCGAACTGGAGCGGGCCCGGAGAATGCAGGATGTTTTGCAGGTGGGCGGTATTATGAACGGCACTTGTAACTATATTCTCGACTCTATGACGCGGCTGGATCTCTCCTATGAAGACGCCCTTGCCCAAGCCCAGGCCCTTGGCTATGCAGAAGCCAACCCCAGCACTGACGTGGAAGGTACTGACACCTGGCACAAACTGATTCTCTCTGCCAACGTAGGCTTTGGCATCAGTTTGGAAAAGGAAAGCGTTCCCGTAACGGGCATTGATAAAATTCAGGCTCAGGACGTAGAAAACTTCAAAGCCCACGGTTTGGTCTGTAAACTGATTTCCACCGCAAAATACAACGGCAAGACCGTCAGCGCCTATGTGCAGCCCACTTTGGTTGCTAACGACACGCCGGAATCCGCTGTCCCTGCCAACTTCAACTTTATCACGCTTCACGGCAGTGCTTCCGGTCAGATGAGTTTCTACGGTCAGGGCGCAGGCCGCTACCCCACCGCATATAATGTGGTGCAGGACTGCGCAGATGTGCTTTTGGGCAAGGTTTTCTATTCCCCCTGCAGCGGCAATGTATCCGCAGTCAATGATGAACTGCTTTCCTATTATGTCAGAGGCGAAGAAGATGCCTGGCTGAAAGAAAACACCCGGGAATACTGGAACGGTGCTTGCGTGCTTAACCCGGTTTCCGTTTCCGCTATGCATACTTGGAAAAAAGAACACCCCGACGCATTTATTGCGGCGATTATCTAATTCCTTTCGGAAAGAAGGTACACTATGTTAAAAGTTACAAAATTCGGCGGTTCTTCCATGGCGGATGCCGGACAATACCGCAAGGTTCGGGATATTATTCTCGGAGATTCCGGTCGCCGGGTGGTGGTTGTTTCCGCCGCGGGCAAGCGAGATTCCAGCGACCACAAAATTACGGATTTGCTCTATCTGTGCTACGCCCACATTCAGTACGGTGTAGACTGCGATCCGGTTTTCGATATGATTGCCTCCCGGTATTTGGAAATCCGGGATGACTTGGGACTGGACCTGAATTTGGAGCAGGAATTTGAAGAACTGAAGGCAAAAATCAATGCCAAAAAAGTCACTCAGGATTATCTTGCCAGCCGTGGCGAATATTTTTCCGCGAAACTTATGGCCGCTTTTTTGGATTTCCAGTTTGTAGATGCTGTGGACTGGGTAAAATTCAATATGGACGGCAGTGTGGACGAAAAAACTTCCTATGCCGCTTTGCGGTCTTTGGTGCGGGGAAAAGGCGTAGTTACCCCCGGGTTCTACGGTGTGATGCCCAACGGTGCTGTGCGCACCTTCAGTAGAGGCGGCAGTGATATTACCGGTTCTTTGGCCGCCGCAGCATTGGATGCAGGCGTCTATGAAAACTGGACGGATGTTTCCGGTATTTTGATGGCTGACCCCCGGATTGTGGAAAATCCGCAACCCATCCCGGAAGTAACCTACGATGAACTGCGGGAATTAAGTTATTCCGGAGCCCAAGTGCTGCACGAAGGCACGATTTTTCCGGTGCGGGAAAAGAACATTCCCCTGAACATTCGCAATACCAACGCCCCGGAAGACCCGGGCACAATGATTCAGGAGCGTTTTGATACCGATGCCGATCCCGACCGGTTTATTACCGGTATCACCGGCAAAAAAGATTTTACCATTATCTCTATGTCCAAACGCGGTATGGGAAATGAAGTGGGTGTTCTGCGGAAAATGCTCTCGGTTTTGGAGCGGCACAACGTTTCCATTGACTATGTTCCCAACGGTATTGACAACGTTTCCGTTGTTATGTCCTCCGAATCTGTCGCCTCCAATCTTTACACCATTTTGGGCGAGATTCAGCAGGAAGTACACCCGGACACTTTGGAAGTCCACGACCAGATCGCCGTTGTTGCGGCTGTTGGCCGCAGAATGGCTTTCCGCCCCGGCATTTCCGGTAAGGTGTTTGCCGCTTTGGGCAAAGCCAACATTAACATCCGTATGATTAATCAGGGGCCTGACGAACTGAACATTATCTTCGGCGTAGATAACCGAGATTTTGCCCAAGCCATTCGGGTTCTCTATGATAGTTTTGTAAAATAATTGGAGGCTTCTTATGAAAACCTATACTGTTGCTGTGCTGGGCGCTACCGGTGCCGTTGGCCAGGAAATGATTCGCATTTTGCAGGAACGCAATTTCCCCGTAGGAAAACTCATTCCCCTCGCCAGCGCAAGAAGCGCCGGTAAGACACTGAAATTCCGGGGCGAAGATGTAGAAATTCAACTTGCCTGCGAAGAGGCTTTTGAAAATGTGGACATCGTCTTGGGCGCGGCAGAAAATGATATTGCCCAGAAGTTTGCCCCGGCCATTGTGAAAGCCGGCGCTGTATTTGTGGATAATTCTTCCGCTTTCCGTATGGATCCCAAGGTGCCTCTGATTGTTCCGGAAGTTAACCCGGAAGATGTTAAATGGCACAACGGTATCATCAGTAACCCCAACTGCTCTACCATTATTACCGTTACTGCCGTGAATGCCTTGAATAAAATTTCTCCCATCCGCACTATGACCGCCTCCACCTATCAGGCCGTTTCCGGCGCCGGCGCGGCAGGTCCTGTGGAACTGATGGAAGAAGTAGAAGCCCTGCGGGAAGGCAAGGAATACCAACCCAAGGTATTCCCCTACCAGATTGCCTATAACCTGATCCCGCAAATTGGCGGCGAGGCCTTTGAAGGCTACACCAGCGAGGAAATGAAAATGCAAAACGAAGGCAGAAAAATTATGCATCTGCCGGAGTTAAAAGTTAACTGCACCTGCGTGCGTGTGCCGGTTGTCCGTTCCCACTCCATTTCCGTCAGTTGTCATTTTGACAAGCCGGTAACCGTAGAACAGGTACGGCAGGCCATTGCTGAGGCTCCGGGCTGTAAGTTGGTCGATGACCTTCAGAACAAGCGCTATCCCATGCCCTTGGAAACTTCTGACCAGGATATCGTGTTCGTAGGCAGAATTCGGCCGGACTTGACCGATGATTGCGGCATTACCCTCTGGTGCTGCGGTGACCAAGTACGAAAGGGCGCTGCTACCAACTGCATCCAGATTGCCGAACTTTTGGTAAAATAATAAAAGCGACCCCTTTGGGGTTTCCCAACGCAGCCCCGTTTTGCAAATA
>JAZOXE010000047.1:0-1174 GCA_045659525.1 Faecousia sp.
ATCGTTTCCATCAAAATGGAAAGGTGCATTTCGCCCCGGCCTGCCACATTGAATGCATCGGTACCCTGCTCGGTCACGTGGAGAGAAACGTCTTTGAGCAGTTCTTTCTCCAAACGGTCGCGCAGATTCCGGGAAGTGACAAATTTACCCTCTTTTCCCGCAAAGGGAGAATCGTTTACCGCAAAGGTCATTTCGATGGTTGGGTCGGAAATCTTAACAAAGGGCAGCGGTTCTGCCATATCTGTGGCGCAAATCGTTCTGCCGATGGTAATATCCGCCATACCGGACAGCGCCACGATTTCCCCTGCGGAGGCTTCCTGAATGGGGGCTTTGCCCAAGCCGTCATATTCGTAAAGCGCCACCACTTTGCCTTTTTGCCGGATTTCCGGGTCATGGTAGTCGCAAATCACTACTTCCTGGTTTACCTTAATCGTGCCCCGTTCCACTCTGCCCACGGCGATTCTGCCCACATACTCATTATAGTCGATGGAGGACACCAACAGTTGTAGCGGCGCATTTTCATCTCCTTGGGGGGCGGGAATATAGTTTACGATAGTTTCGAAAAGAGGCACCAAGTCCGTACCCATTTCGTCGGGACTGTAAGAGGCCGTACCGTTTCTGCCGGAACAGAACACCGTGGGAGAATTAAACTGCTCATCGGTGGCATCCAAATCCAGCAAAAGTTCCAGAACTTCATCCATCACTTCGTGAACCCGGGCGTCCGGCTTGTCCACTTTGTTTACGGCGACAATCACTTTATGCCCCAGTTCCAATGCTTTTTGCAGCACAAACCGGGTTTGGGGCATCGGGCCCTCCGCCGCGTCTACAAGAAGAATAACACCGTTGACCATTTTTAAAATCCGTTCCACTTCGCCGCCAAAGTCTGCGTGTCCCGGGGTGTCCACGATGTTGATTTTCATATCCTTATACCGGACAGCGGTGTTTTTTGCCAAAATAGTAATACCCCGCTCCCGTTCCAAATCCCCGGAGTCCATAACCCGGTCTTGTGTGGCCTGGTTTTCCCGGTAAATACCACCCTGCTTCAGCAATTCATCCACCAATGTGGTCTTGCCGTGGTCAACGTGGGCAATGATGGCAATATTACGAATATTTTCCTGGTTTGCCATAAAGACGCTCCTTGTTTATTTGAAATCTCTCTAATTTTGAACTATAC
>JAZOXE010000048.1:0-1044 GCA_045659525.1 Faecousia sp.
TTATAAGAAGGGCCACGAATTAAAACCAAATTTCACAAAAGTGTAACAACGGCCCGCGGGGCTGCTTAATTGCCAGGTCCCACAGTGGCGGGGAAGTCCCCGCCAAACAATAAATATTAAACAGAAAGAAGGAAATCAAAATGAGTAAAAAAAACATTCTGAAAGCATCCAAAGAATTCGGAAAACGTGAATTGTTTGCTCTTACTACCGGCAACGCCACCAAACCGATGCGGGACGCCCTGGACAGCACGCTGGCCGTTAAAGACTGGGTTATTTATGAATACCCCTACACCGAAGAGAACGGCGTAGAGACGATTCGGAAGGCGGTCACGCTGGTCACCGATGACGGTGAAATCTTTGGCAGCAGCACCAAACCTTTTGTGGAAGCATTCGAAGAGATCACCGAAGTCCTGGAAGATGAACCCGTAGGCGGTCTGCTGGTGGTTGAGAAGGAAAGCAGAAACAACCGCAAATATCTTACCTGCACGCTGGCCATCTGATTGTCGGGGTCAATTTGGCCGGCTGTGTGATACACTCCTTTTTCGAAGACGGAAGACCTGGCCGCGTGCCGGGTCTTCTGCTATATGGTGGTAAATATGAAACTATACTTACGTAGTGGCTTTCTGGACTTCCAGCGGGTCCGGCACTTTGCAGAAAAGAATCACATTTCATTTGTGTACATCGTAGGCGGACGCGGCACCGGCAAAACATACGGCGCTATTGATTCCTACCTATACGATGAACCGGCGCCTTTTGTCTGGATCCGCAGGACCCAGGCGCAGGCCGACATAACCAATAAACCGGAATTCAACCCATTTAAAAAGAACGCTAAAGGGCGGGACTGGACTGCCTGCATGAAACCTATTTCCCAGTATAATGCCGGAATATATAAAGGCGTTCCGGACGATGATGGGGGCCTTGTGACGGAAGGACCGGCACTGGGTTACACTGCAGCATTATCTACATTCTCTAACATCCGGGGATTTGATGCGGACACGGTGCAGGCTATCATCTGGGATGAATTCATTCCGGAAGCCCACGAAC
>JAZOXE010000049.1:0-7502 GCA_045659525.1 Faecousia sp.
CCACTCAGGGTGCATACGCAGCTCCCTTCGGCACTCACACTGTCGAGGCTGGCGAGGACAACATCGTTGTCGACGGCAAGAAGATCACCATCTACGCAAAGGCCAACGCTGCTGAGCTGCCCTGGGGCGAGCTGGACGTTGACGTTGTCCTGGAGTGCACTGGTTTCTACTGCTCCAAGGCTAAGGCACAGGCTCACATCGACGCAGGCGCAAAGAACGTTATCATCTCTGCTCCCGCCGGCAATGACCTGCCCACCATCGTTTACAATGTCAACCATGAGTCCCTGACCAAGGATGACCACATCATCTCCGCTGCTTCCTGCACCACCAACTGCCTGGCTCCCATGGCTAAGGCTCTGAATGACCTGGCTCCCATCGAGGCTGGCATTATGTGCACCATCCACGCTTACACCGGCGACCAGATGATTCTGGACGGTCCCCAGAGAAAGGGCGACCTGCGCCGCAGCCGCGCTGGCGCTATCAACATCGTTCCCAACTCCACCCGTGCTGCTAAGGCAATCGGCCTGGTTATCCCCGAACTGAACGGCAAACTCATTGGCGCTGCTCAGAGAATCCCCACTCCCACCGGCTCCACCACCATCCTCAACGCGGTTGTTGCCAAGGAAGTGACCAAGGAAGAGATCAATGCTGCTATGAAGGCTGCTACCACCGAGTCCTACGGCTACACTGAGGACGAGATCGTTTCTTCCGACATCATCGGTATGACTTTCGGTTCTCTGTTTGATGCTACTCAGACTATGGTTAACAAACTGCCCGGCGGTATGACCCAGGTTCAGGTTGTTTCTTGGTACGACAACGAGAACTCTTACGTTTCTCAGATGGTTCGCACCATTAAGCACTTCTCCACTTTGCTGTAATTTCATACACAATATAAAAACGCCCAAGGCTTTTGCCTTGGGCGTTTTTTTATACGTTAACGGGTTCTTTTTCTGGTAAAGCCCAGGTGAGATCTTTCGGATAGAAGAAACGCACTTTTTCTTTAGCAATGGTAAATTCTACCGTTTGGGCGGTACGCAATTCCCCGTCTAAATTGATACTGGTGGGTTTGTCGCATATAATTTTCATACTCCGGGTTTTGAAATGGCGAATCAGATGGGGGAAATCCTTATATTTGCCGTCTTTATATTTCCCAACTACCTTTAATACCTTAAATCGGGACACGTCCCGCACCATAAGTACGTCCATAAGTTCGTCGGTGGGATCGGCTTGGGGAACCGGGTTAAACCCGCCGCCGTAATATCGGCCGTTGCAGGCGCAGATCAGGGTGAACTTTCCGTCAAAAACCTGTCCATCGATTTCAATTTTATAATGTTCCCATACGCCCCGGATTGTGTTAATGACAGCGGATAGCGCATAGGCGCGAAAACCGCTGAGGAAAGGCAGACGCTTATAGTTTGCTACGTCTGTGCCAATGCGGGCATCCAGTCCTACGGAACAGATATTCAGGCTGTAATCGCCGTTGCAGGAAATCAGGTCAAATTCCGTTTCCTTACAATCCAGTAATTTGGTTAAATCCCGGAAAGGAGCGGTGTCGTTAAAGAGTTTGATAAAGTCATTGCCACTGCCACCGGCAAACATAGTTACTGCTACATTGGGAAATCCAGCGATTCCGGAGACCACTTCGTTCAGCGTGCCGTCACCGCCGCAGGCATAAATTCGGTATTCTTCACCGGTTTTGGCGGCTTCCCGAGCAATATCCCGGCATTGTCCCGGGGCTTCGGAAATCCGGATGGCATATGGAAGGTTTTGCCCTTGGCAGACTTGCTGGATCTTTTGGGTATATTGCTTTGTTTGATCCCGGCTTCCTGCCGCCGGATTAATGATAAACAGATGTTTCATTTTTTGCCTCCACCGGTACGGCGGTCATTGTTTGTAAACATATAGTAGTCACACCGAATCATACCGTTATATAGTTTTCTTTTTTTATCTGCCCGGCGGCCGAAATAATGTTCAAACTCCGGATCAGAGGTGATAACATACTGTTTCCAGTTGTTGGCAAATTTTAAGTGCCGGCCCAAAGCGGCATAAAGGCGTTGCGCGCTTTTCTGTTCCATCATTCGCTGACCATATGGCGGGTTGCAAATGAGAATCCCGCTGTCTGTGGGTAAACTCATTTTGGTGGCATCTCCGTCTTGGAATTTTATGCAGTCGGAAACACCGGCTTTGCGGGCATTATGAATGGAAAGGGATACACATTGGGGGTCGTTATCCGAACCTAAAATCCGGTATTTTCCGTTGAACTCCTTATCTTTGGCTTCCTCTTGGACGTCTTTCCAAAGTTCCTTTGGTATCCAGGGATATTCTTCTGCGGCAAACCGACGGCTGAGCCCCGGCGCCCGATTTTTGGCAATCAGCGCCGCTTCGATGGGAATGGTTCCTGAACCGCAGAACGGATCCCATAAAAATTCTTTTCCCCGGTAATGGGTTAACTGCAGCATACCGGCAGCCAAGGTCCCCCGCAAGGGGGCTTCGTTGCCCACAGCCCGGTATCCTCGTTTATGCAGACCTGCGCCGGATGTATCCAAATACAGAGAAACTTTATTTTTCAGAATTAAAAACTGCAACTGAAATTTTACACCGGTCTCCGGTAACCACTGCAAGCCGTATTTTTCTCCCAGACGCCGGGATGCGGCTTTTTTAACAATGGCCTGGCAATCACTTTCGCTCATCAGTTGACTATCCAAACATTTTCCCTTTACCGGAAACTGACCGTCTTTGGGGATAAAGTCCTCTAAATTGCACCCATAAACCCCTTGAAACAGTTCTTCAAAGGTTGTGGCTGTAAACTGTCCCAGCAGGATATGGATTCGTTCTGCAGTGCGCAGACAGATATTGGCTTTTGCCAAGTCCCGGTAATCACCGGTAAACAGAACCCGCCGATCCTCTACTTGCACGTTTTTCATATTCAGACGCCGCAGTTCATCACCGGCGATGCCCTCCAAACCAAACAGGCAGGGGGCGGCAAACTGTATTTCCATAATGCCTCCTACGGAATAATCTTATTGGCTTTCAAATAGCGTTCCTCTTCGGAGAAAACGCAACCGCAGTATTTCTGTATATAAAAACCCAGTTCCCGGGCTTTATCCTGCCCGTCTTTGAACCGGGAGCGAAAATCCCGGTATAAAAAATCGATGCCGTATGTTTTTGCGGCTTGCTCCGCCACGTCTTTCATAAGGGCATGGTTTTGGTAGGGGCTGATAAAAAGGGAAGAGGTGAAACTGTCAAATCCGCCCTCTTTTGCTTGCCGCGCCGTTTCAAAAAGCCGCATGGCATAGCACTTTTCGCACCGGTGGGAAATGGCATCTGCCACTTCCCGGATAAAGGGGCGCAAGGCATAGTCGTTCTTTTCGATTAAGGGCAGACCGATGCTCTCGGCATATTGGCGCAGGCAGTTTCTCCGGGATCGGTATTCCGTAAAGGGGTGGATATTGGGGTTATACCAGAAACCGGTAACGGAAATGCCCTCATCCTGTAACAATGCGATACATTGGTTGGCGCAGGGCGCACAGCAAATATGAAGCAATGTCTTCATAAAATACTCCTTCGGTTTTTTCTTATTGTAACACGAAAGAAATTCTAATGCAAGAATTCCGGGTTTGAAAAAATTTATAGGCAGGTGGCAGGTTTCCCCAGTTTTTGAAGAAAAAGAATGGTATGCTTGTACCGGGGAGATTCCGTTTGCATTTCGTGTGGCTATATGGTATGGTAAAGAAAAGGGGGCGAAGGATATGGATGACCTTTTCTTTATGGACGCGGCGCTGGATCTGGCCCGGCAGGCGGGACAGGCGGGAGAAATTCCGGTGGGCTGTGTGATTGTGCGAAACGGAGAAATTGTAGGAGCCGGCAGAAACCGCCGGGAGTCGGATAAAACTGCCTTGGGACACGCAGAGATAGAGGCAATTGATTCTGCTTGCAAGAATTTAGGCGGTTGGCGGCTGTGGGAGTGTACCATGTATGTAACGCTGGAACCTTGTCCTATGTGCGCCGGCGCAATTATCAATGCCCGGATTCCCAAAGTAGTATTTGGAGCGAGAGATGAAAAAAGCGGCGCTTGTGGATCGGTATGTAATCTCTTTACTATGCCCTTTAACCATCATCCGGAGGTAACGGCCGGGGTGCGGGAAAGTGAGAGCAAGGCGCTATTGGAAGAATTCTTCAAAACCTTGCGGGAAGAACTGAAAACCCGACCAAAATGGAAAAAACCTACGACATAGAGAATGTGCGGTGCAAAGATGCACCGCACAAACTATTTTTAGAGGATACGACAAAATTTGACAAAGGGGGCATGCTATGGAAAAAAAGCGGATTTTACAAGGGATGGGTGTCCTTTTGGCTGTGGCGCTGATATTTGGCGGTGTAAAAAGCGGCATATGGAGCAGTGCGGTTTCTCTGTTCCAAAAGCCGGAAGTGGCATCTGCCATGATATATCTTTCTACCGGGCGGCTCTTCCGGCAGGCGGCGCCGACGGTGGATGAGGCAGCACCCCAGAATGACAAAGTGGAGCAGATTTCTCAAAAGGAACCGGTATCCTTTTTTCCGGAGGACCGGGATTTGATAGAAGTTTACAATTACAGTGGGTATGAAACCGACGTGGAGGGGTATTTGACAAAACCATTGATATGGAACTTGCGAACTGCCGCGCCCACGGTGCTGATTTTGCATACCCACGGGTCGGAAAGTTATGAAAACACGGATAATTATCAGGAACTGTCCGCATACCGAACGGAGGATACTGGATATAATGTGGTGAGCATTGGCGAAAAGATTCGGGAAATTTTAGAAAAAGAGGGCGTGCAGGTAATCCACGATACCACTTTGCACGACCGCCCATCTTATGACGGTGCGTATACCAGCGCCCGGACACAGACCCAGGCCTATCTTGAAAAGTATCCGTCTGTGGAAATTGTACTGGATATCCACCGGGATTCCATTGAAGACAGTAGTGGGAAACAAGTGGCAAAAACGGTACAGATAGCGGGTGAGGAAGTGGCGCAACTGATGTTTGTGGTGGGCTCGGATGCCGGAGGGCAGAACCATCCCCAGTGGTCGGAAAATATGGCGCTGGCCGTAAAGATGCAGGCGCAACTGGAAAAACGCTATCCGGGGATTTGCCGGCCTATCTGTTTTCGTGGGCAGCGGTATAATCAGGATTTATCTCCCGGGGCGCTGATTGTAGAAGTAGGCTCTGCCGGCAATACCCAACAGCAGGCACTGAAGGCTGGGGAGTGTTTGGCCCAATGTGTTTTGGATTTGGCCCAGGGAAGTCTTACGCCGACGTAATACCGCCCAACGCGGCAATTACCAAAATGCCTAAATTATCCTTATATATTTCCGGGAACTGTGTAATGGGCAAGGGGTTTACTCCTTGCCCAACTTCTATGGTATAACCGGGCTTTCGAAATTCTTGTATAAACCAGTCTTTGTATCCGGCAAAGCCGGATGCATAAGGCACATTTGCCAGTGTATAGCCACTGGCGGCGGAAAATTCTTTTCCTAACTGTTCCGCACCGGGTACTTCGTAATCGGCAAAGCGCCAATAAATTTCTTTTCCTTGGGAGTGATAAGCCAGTACCAGTTCCGGCTGAATATACCGGGTGTATTCTGCCAGTGCTCGGCTTTCCGGTTGATCTAATGGCGCGCGTCCGACATAATCCCGTGGCCCCGGGCGGGTATATCCCTGGGAAAATTTGATTTCTCTTGCCATAAGCCATTTTGCCGGATAGTTTAGGTTCAAATCTACCCCTACCAAATTGGCTTTCCAACCGGAGGGGAAGGGGATATCCGGGTAGTTTTCACGCAAGGCATTTGCCAAGGTATACTGCACGGTATCCGGTGGGATTGCGCCTACAACCAAATCCACACCATCCGGATTCACCATGGGCACCATGTAGATGGTGACTTCCTGCGCCAGTTTCCGGGCATCTTGCCCATAAATGCTGCCGCCTGTTTGAATGGCCTCCGCCAATTCCTCGGCAAATTTCAGCAGTACCAATGCGGTAATCCACTCGTTGGCGTGGTGGGCGGCGGAGTAAATTACGCGCCGGGGGCCGTTACCGATAACAAGCGTGCGTATGGGACGCTGAAAAACGGTGCGGGCAAGTAGTTCCGTGCGACAAAATGGATAGGTTTCCACCAAACGGATAATGGCTTCGTCATTTTCCTTTGCGGTTATAGGTACAGATGTATTAATCACAGACAAAAAATCGCCTCCCACTATCCTATGCAGACACAAGAAAAAAGTGTAAAAAATATGAAAAAAACCCTTGACAAACCATATATATAATGGTAATATAATCGGGCACGCGTAGGGGAAACTATGCGCTGTGCACTGCGATGATGCAGGAGATTGCGTCTGAAAAGGCGGTAACTTCTGCGGAGTATGTCCGGTCATCGGGCGGCTGAACTGCTTCTGTTTTGCGCTGCGTATATCGCTGCGACAGGAGAACGGTCGGCGTTTGTCGGCCATTTTTCTTGCCTCGGAATGATACGCACGGTGGCGTGAACACAGTTAAAGGGTTATGGAAGTACAACACCACAAAACCCCAGTTCACCGTACCCAGGCACCACGAAAACTGAGTACGATATTCAAGGAGGAAACAAAAACTATGGCAAATCAGGAAATGATTCGCATCCGGCTGAAGGCTTATGACCATCAGCTCATCGATTCCAGCGCGGCTAAAATCGTTGAAACCGCAAAGCGGAACGGCACCACAGTGTCCGGCCCGATCCCCCTGCCCACCAAGAAGGAAGTTGTAACCATCCTTCGCGCTGTCCATAAGTATAAGGATAGCCGTGAGCAGTTCGAGCGCAGAACCCACAAGAGATTGATCGATATCCTCAACCCCAACCAGAAGACCGTTGAGGCTCTCATGAGTCTGGAACTTCCCGCTGGCGTTGAGATAGAGATAAAGCTGTAATTCCTATACATTATAATATAGGAATTCACCGCTGCCCGCACTGCGGGGCCCATTGATGATTGGACCTCTGGCATCGGGCGACGGGTCATGTTGATGGGAAGTCCCAATGCTTCCGTCAACCAATAACCTAAATAAAAGGAGAAAACCAAAATGCAAAAAGCAATCATCGGCAAGAAAGTGGGCATGACCCAAATCTTCGATGAGAACGGCAAGGTGATTCCCGTTACCGTTGTGGAAGCAGGTCCCTGCACCGTTACTCAGAAGAAGTCCGTTGAGACCGACGGCTACGTAGCCGTACAGTTGGGCTTTGAAGACGTAAAAGAGTCCAAACTGACCAAGCCTGAAGCAGGCCACCTGAAAAAGGCCGGCGTTGAGGCAAAGAAGCACCTGAAAGAATTCCGTTTGGACGGCGCTGCCGCAATGAATGTCGGCGACGTTGTTACCGCAGATACCTTCGCTGCCGGAGATATGATCGATGTTACCGGCATCAGCAAAGGTCACGGCTATCAGGGCGTTATTAAGCGTCACGGCGCACACCGCACCGATATGACTCACGGCGGTGGT
>JAZOXE010000050.1:0-42061 GCA_045659525.1 Faecousia sp.
AGTATCTTTTGATGCGGTTGTGTGGCTTGCTCAAACGACACTATGAAACGCTGACGTTGCGCGATTTCAAGATGGCTTTCGAAATGGCCGTGACGGGGGAACTCGATGCGCACCTGCCGAAACGTCCAGATGGAACGGCAGACAGGGGACACTACCAACAATTCAACGCCGAATATGTATGCAAGATATTGAATGCTTACAAGAAGGAACGCGGGCCGATATTGGCGAAGGCCGCTAACGCCCTGCCAGAGCCAGAACAGCCGCGGGATTTTGACCGGGAACGCGAAGAACTGAACGAAGTTCGCCGTTCGTTGGTGCAGGACTTCAATACATACCGAGAAACGCGGATATTCCCTCGTATTTCGCCCATTGCGCAAATGCTTTATTACGACCTGTTGGCCGAAGCGGGGTTGGCCCGCCCGTTTGAAGTAACCGAGGACGTACAGCGTGCCGTATTCTCGCAGGCGATAGCCCATTATGCAGGCCGGGGCGAAGTTGGGGAAATGGAACGTTTGAAACGGGAGGGCTGGACGGCCGAAGAATTACGGAATGCGGCTATCGTGTACGCCCGGCGGCAAGAACTTATGTCGGCGTTTGAAAGGATGGCGGAGGATGGGACGGATATAAATAAATATATTATTTTGAACGATGCGAAATGAACTAAAAATAAATTGTGTTATCGGTTGCGACCCCGGCGCAAATGGCGGGTTTGCTATTTATATTCCCGGATACCCTGTTAAGGTCGTGAAGATGCCGAAAGATATTTCCACGTTGGGCGATTTCTTTGCTTATTATGGGGAAAACTTCCGGCCCGTGGTCTTTCTGGAAAAACTATCGGTGCGCCCTGACGACGTTGTTGTGGGACAGGGTGGTGCGAATTTGGGGAAACTCTATCGTATACAGAAACTAATCGCCAATTATGAATATTTGAAGGCGATAATCGAAACGAGCGGGATTCCGTATATATTGGTTCATCCTATGTCGTGGCAGTCGAAACTCGGATTGCGTAAGCCGGGGATGAAAGAGGAAAAGTCCGAAAGGAAAAAACGTTATGCGACCAGAGCGGCATCGTACTACCCCGCCGTGAAAGTTACGTTGTGGAATTCTGACGCCCTTTTGATTATGCACTTCGGGAGATTCATCCTCGTGAACGACCCCGGATGGGTACGGGCGCAGTTGCCGGAAAGAGAACACGCAAAATTGTTTTGATATGCTCGAAAAAGAAATAAAACTTTTGGAAATCTCTATTATCGGGCAGGCGGGAAACGAATTCGATTTTAGGCTCGAAGTAAATCCGGAACGTTACTGCGATACGGCGAATGTGTTAGTATCTTTTATTTTGGCGAACAGGGACTTTCGCAACGCCATTCTGGACGCACTTGACAATAACAGGTAATATTATGCCGACAAAAATTTTTACAACGATTATCGGGCCGTGCCCTTTCGGGATGGGGTGCGCCATTGATTCAACAACGTGCCGCCAATGCCCGTTCTTTTTCCGTATGGGAACGGCTACGTTCTTCTGGTGTAAGCATCCAACGCCTGCGCCTGCTCCGGCTATTAGTCCGAAGAAACGCGGGCCGGGGCGACCGAGGAAAACCGAGAAAGAAAAAACCGAAGTTGAGTTCGTTAAAATGAAGCGGACAAAGGGACGCCCCGCCGGGAAGGCCGGAAGAAAGGCCGTAAATCGATTAAAAAAATCCAAATGATAAATTACCCATCTTTGGAAAGAAAATGCGTTTAACGGGATTTTTGGCAAAATTAAGAGCAAATTAAGAACAAAGTTAAAAGCAAATTAATAGCAAACGGATATGGTACGGGCGAGGGTAGCCAGATACGGCAAGGATGGCCGGGCGACGGTGGAGATTCAACGGGCTAAATATAAAAGATGGTTTGCGATGGGGATGCACCGGGAAACCGATGCGGCTTTTGAGATTGCGCTACGGGATGGGGGCGTAGTCTGGAAACGCGAAATCGTGGACGTAACGAAACTTTTTTGAAAAAATATGCAAAAAAATTTGCACGATTAAAAAATTCGTTGTATATTTGCACTCGAAAGATAAAACAAAAGCACTGACACGGCAGATACCGTGAACTTAAAAACAAAAGAAAATGAAAAAGAACTCTTGCACCCCGGCCGCGATGATTAAGAAACTTGCGAAGGAAATGTTTTCCAACGTAAATGAATACCAGAACGGCGAAAAGATGGAACTCGAAGCCCGTAACGCCCGCGATTGGGATTCCGCCCAAAGTCAGAAAGGCGCGGCCGCAACTCAAATGATGATTACTATACAGCAAATGTTGTCGGAACTCGGTTGTGTTATGTCGATTGAACATATTATAGGGGCGACTGAATATTACGTCATCGAAAAGAAAGCGTTTTAATAATAAATTGCCGTGTGGTGCAACGGTCAGCACTTCGGATTTTGGTTCCGACAATCCACGTTCGAATCGTGGCACGGCAACAACCCGGAAACGGGGTTAAACTAACACTTTTACGCGGGCGAGTACCGACGAGAGCCGAGAAAGCCCTTTAAGAAAATGATTGAACACAATATATTTTTAACCCTAAAACGACGTGCAAAGGACACGCCCCGGTGCAAATCCGGTTTATTGTCGAAGCCGCACCTATGCGTTAAATAGGTTTCGCCATTGTTGGTGTAGGCATCAAGCGGGGTTCGAATCCCCGGATGGCGACAAAGGGCCGGGCCTATTCCCGGGAACATTAAAAATTGCGATACGATGAAAGAACAGAATCAAAAAACCAGAATTTTCATCTTCAAGGTCGAGAACGGCGGTACGTTCCCGTGGCGTGTAACCATCAACGGGAAAGCCGACCCGCGAAACAGGGATTTTGAGAGCCCGGCGGATGCCCGCAGATGCTTCGACGACCTCTATGTGGCCGGGCTTATTGGGGAATATACCATAACGACGGAAGAATAGGACGCTATGTATATCAAGAAACTCGAACTTCTGAATTTCCAAGTTATCGAGAAATTCACGGCCGAATTTAATGGTAATATCTATTTTATTACCGGGGAGAATGAGGTCGGCAAATCTACCCTTCTGAAAGCCATCGGTGCGCTATTGACCGGGGAGCGGGACGACGTTCTGCGCAATGGTGCTTCAAAGGGATTCGCAAAGATGGTCGTCGGTGGCGACGGGGAAGAATACGACGTACAACTTTCTTTCTCGGAAACCAATCCCCGCGGCACTCTGACAATCAAGAACACGACAACCGGGATGAAATCAGATAACGTTTCCCTTCTGGAACGCATCTTCGGTTACCGTGATTTCGATGCCGTAGATTTTTCCAGATGGAGTGAAACCGCCGGAGGGCGTAGAAAACAAATCGAACTCGTAAAATCACTTCTCGCCCCGAACGTCCGGGAACGTATTGATGCCATCGACGCGGAAGTTACCGCATTAAAGGGGGAACGAATCGGAATCAACCGCGACGTTAAGACTTTCGACACGTTGCTGTCGCAGATTCTGGCGAAGTTGGAGCCGGGCGATATTGAAAAATACGCCTCGCCCATTGATACGAAACAACTGTGGGAACAGCAACAGACCAACGCCGCGCTGATTGCAAAGGCGAAAGGTGTTCGGGAAACACTTGCGATTCGCAATAAACGTCTGCAAGAAATCCCCGGCGAAATGGACGCGGCAAAAGCCCGGTACGAACAGGCCGTCAATGCGGCCCGTGCCGAATATGAAAAATCGGTGGCCGCTTTGTCCGATGAAAGGGCGGACGTGGAAAATCGGAAAAAGAACTGTGAAGATTGGCTCGCCAAGTATGAAGCGAACAACCCGGAAAAAACGGACGTTGAAACGCTTTTGAAAGAAGCCGAAGCCCATAATAAGAAATTCTCGTTAGTCGAGCAATACCGGGAAAAGAAGGCACAATACGAGGAAGTCAGCCGGAAGGCCCAAAATATTGAGGACACGCTCGGCAAGTTGGCCGCAGAACGTCAATACCATATAACGGCGGCGGCCCTGCCTGTGGACGGACTTACGTTCACGGATGATGGTCTGGAATTGAACGGCGTCCCGTTCGTCCCCGGAAAGGTTTCTGATTCGCAGATTATGGAGGTCGCCGCGAAACTGATTATTGCCGCCAACCCGAATGTGAAAGTGTTCCGAATCGCACGTGGGGAATCTCTCGGCGTAAAGAGATTGCAAGCGATTATCGACATTGCGAAACGTAACGGGTATCAAGGCTTCATCGAACAGGTTCAGCGCGGACAGGCCGAAATGGTTATCGAAGAATACGAAGAAAAGTAATAATAATTACCGCCGGGCGTAATAGTGGTTATTTTATTATATCCTATCCCACTGACCGCCCACGAAAGGCCCGGCGGTTTTTAAAAGAATATGCAACACGTATTATTATTTATTTTCATATTGTTCGGGAATTTGCTCTGTTATCAAAGAGGATTCGCGAAGGGCGTGAAAAGCACTATCGAAGAAATCACAAAAGCCGTAGAAGATGAACAAGACACAAATATCGGAAATTCAAGCGAAAATCCGGGCGTGTAAGGCGTTGCAGGATATGACGGTAGAGGATTTGTGCAGGACGGACAAATTCGCGGATAATATCGCCGCATATTGGCAGGCGCAGAAGGACGACCGGGAAACCATTAAACGTTCGTACGAAGCGATGCACAAGGCCGGGGGCGCACGTGGCTATAAACTTCCGGCGCACGTTATCGATGATTTGGTCGGGCTGTCCGCCGCGCAGTTGGTCGATGAATATTTGCTCGTCCTGTCGAAAGGTTCGAAACGTCCTTCTTCCGAACGATTATATATCCATCAACTCGGACAGCAGGCTTACAACCTTACCGTTGCGCAATATGTGTGCGACGAATTCCCGGAACTGAAAGAACATTTTTTCCCAAAATCAAAAACTAATTAATTATGAGTGACACCATCAAACAGGCGCGGAAGCGCAGAAATCAAGTTCGGAAAGTTATTGCCGCATTGAAAAGCGGTCGCCATCTCTCGTTGAAGAATGGCGAAGAATTCGAACTGTCTGAAATGCACACAACGTTCTGCAACATTCGCCGGAAAATCGCAAAGGGCGAGATTCAAGGGTACGTGATGAAAGACCGTTGGGTTACGGACGGGAACTCGGTTCGTTATAAAGAATATTGATTCGAGAGCGATGCCGAGTAAGTTGTTCGAAGCCGGGTTTATCGGGGAGGATGGCAAAATGCGTTTGCCGATGGACAGGGTAAACGCATTTGCCGCCGCCCATCGTGGAAGGCGTATTGTTGCATATTTCGAAGTGTTGGATAGCGATTCGACCGAGGCGCAACGTGGCTATTATTACGGCTATTGTCTGCCCGCTATACAACAGGCTTTCCGCGAATTAGGGACGGTTATCCCGATTGATGAACTCGACCGACAACTTGTCCGGGAGTTCCCCGGCCCGTGGTGTGATGGAGGAAACGACGCACAGGAAGCACGGCAATTTACGAAAGGGCAAATGTCCGACTTTCTGGATTGGTTAAAACTTTATGCCGCGGAAAATCTCTATGTATATATCGAAGATTCACAAACTTTTTAATTATGAAAAATATCAACACAGATGAATTCGAATCCTTTACCGTTGCCGGGCCGGGATGGGCTGTTACGTTCCACAACTTCAAGACCGCGAAACGTGAGTATGAAAACGCACGAAACGCACGTTCTCTTATTGGGAACAGGCCGGACGGAAGACGTTGTGTTATTGATATGCGCCCGATAAAATAATCCGATATTATGACTATCGAAGACGTATTATTTTTTGACTGCGAAACAACGGGATTGCCGCCAAAGGGTGCGGACTGGTATACCGATTACAACGATTTCCCGCATATCGTACAAATTGCGTGGAGAATCGGCGGTAAAACGGAATCCCATATAATTCGCCCGGATGGGTGGATAATCCCGGAAGAAACTATCGAAATCCACGGAATCACAAACGAAATCGCCGAGAAGAAAGGCGAACCGTTGGCCGCAGTTCTTGACGTATTTCTGCAAAGATGCCACGAGGCGGGATTGTTATGCGGACACGGAATCTATTTCGATACGTCAGTTATAAAGGCGAACGTCCTGCGGGAGTTGGGAATGACCTATTATGAGGCGCAAGCCGTCGAATTGGCTCTTTGGAAGGGTAAACGTATCGATACGATGCGCTCGTCTATGAAATGGGTTGATGCCAGAACTTCGGCCGGGCGGTTGAAATTCCCGACCCTTTCCGAACTTTATTCCCGGTGTTTCCCCGGCGAATCATTCCCGGCACACGACGCGAGTTATGACGTGGAAGCCGTGGCCCGTTGTCTGCCTGTATTAGTGTCTGGTGGGTTGGTAGAATTAGCAGTCAAGGAATACCCGGAAGAATCCGCCACGGAAGAAAAGCCCGTAAACGCACCGAAAATCGATTCAAATTCTGAAAATGATAAATTACCCATTCAGAAAGAGAAAACGTCTTTAACGGGAAATCTGGGTGAAATAAGTGGCATTCATCAAGAACTTTTACAACAAAACGATTTTTAGTATGAGCATAAAAGATTTCGAAGAAACCGTGAAAAATCTGGCACGGGGAGTTTATGAAGATGTCGGTGCGCATTTGATGCGCATCGAAATCAATGTCGAACCGTATATGACAAGGTTCGAAACGCAAGTCAATTTCCGCTCTTTTTACGAGGAAGATACGGCGGATGCAAAACAACAGTCCGGCGGGTGCCGTGGCTAAAATAAAATGTTATGGCAAAGATAACATTTCACAATGCCCCGTCTTTTTACGTGGCGTATATGGATAATTGGCTCGCACACAAGCGGGCTGAAAAAGGTAATGCGGCCGAGGTCGCAATCGTGGAAGATTTGAAGAAACTCGTCGAAGTTGCCGTCAGTGTTTTGGCGCCGATTCCTGCGGGGAAAAATAAACCATCTAAACCGTAAATATTATGAAACCAAGAAAAGAAGACTTCGCGCTGTCGAAAATGAAACTGAAAAACGGCGGCGGTATGGGAACGTCCTACAAAGTGGACGAAATCGTCGGGGAGGAATCCCGCACCGCGTGGTACAATGTGGAGGTTGGGGACAACGTACACCCGGACTTGCTCGATGCGTTGAACGCCCTGCGTCCGATTGTGTCCGACGTGTTCGGATTCAATGATGAACAGGCCGAGAAAATCGACGTTCGAGGCGTGTCGTGGTCTGGGGAAGGAGCGAGGGAAGGCGTTGTCGTCACCTGCACTTTCGAAACCGTGAACGGCCAGAAGGTAGCGTTGAATACGCCGCGTATTGTTTTATCTGCGTGTTCGTATGGATTCGAAGAAGAATTCGTTTCCCTGTTGAACGTGGTTATCGACGAAGCGTATGAATACCTTTTCAACGGAAAGCAGGCGCAACTCTCCCTGTTCGGAGGCGAGCCGGAAGGTAACGAAGCCGAAGAATAATGGACTACCCGATTAGAATAGATTCCCGTGCGGAATACGACTACGTGAAAAGCCGTGGTTACGAGCCGTTAATCGACCGCCGCTTTGCGCTTGCAGTCCCCGTGCGGGTTTCTATTCAACGGGAACTTTTTGGCCGGGGACACAGCCCGGAAGAAAACGAAAAATTCTATCGTTGGTGTTGGGAACATTACCCGCATATCTGTCAAGAAACGATGCGCCCTTTGCACAATTATTCGGCAGTATACGTGTCGCATATTTTGACACGGGGAGCGCACCCGGAAATGGCGCACGACCCTCGCAATGTAAATATATTATCATTCGAGGCGCATAATAGATGGGAAAACGGCAATAGGCAATGTATGAGGATTTGGGCCGCAAACCAGCGAATAATCGAGAAACTGAAAAAAGAATATCAAAACCTATGAACAAAGTATTTTTACGTGGCAACGTCGGAGGCGACCCCAAGATTACGAACTTCGACAATGGCGGCAAGGTCGCACAGTTTACACTCGCAACCACCGAGCGCGGGTACAAAAAAGAAGACGGTACGGACGTTCCAGAGCAAACGGATTGGCATAACATAGTCGTTCGCCGGACAGGGCTTGCTTCGGTATGCGAGCAGTTCGTTAAGAAAGGAACGCCGCTTCTGATTGTCGGCAAAATCAAGACGAGAACGTATGAGGACAACGCCGGACAAACCCGGTACGTGACCGAAATACACGTCGATGAAATGGAATTGCTCGGCAAGAAACAAGAACGCGAAACCGCACCCGCACCCGACCCGTACACGCCGGGCCGTAGTGCTGACGACCTCCCGATGTAATCTTTCGAATTATGGAGATTAATAAAAAAGACTATCGCCCGGAGTTGCACGATATGTTTACGTGCTTGTCAGTCAAACAGCCGTATGCGGATTTGCTGACGGTGGCCGCGTATCGTGATGACGAAGGGGAGTTCCACGCGGAAAAGACAATCGAGGTTCGTTCCCGGAATACCAAATTCCGGGGCGACCTTTTGATTTGTTCTTCCGCCAAACCGTTTTCGCTCGTCCATCCGTGCGGTGTGACGTGTGGGCTTGTAGAACTATACGACGTGAAGCCCGTCGAAGATTTCACGCCGGAGGATTGGGCCGCTACCTGTATTCCAGAAACGGAAAGGCCGCGAAAGGGGTACGGATGGCTGATGCGCAACCCGCGCAGGGTGGTGGAAATGCCCATCAAGGGTGCGCTCGGATTCTATAAGTTGTGTGTCCCGAAAGGGGATATTACGGAATATCCTCGGAACGTTGTAATCGGCCCGGATGGTTGGGAAAAGATTAAAAACAAAATCCTGTAATTATGGAATATTGGAAAACGAAACTTGTTCCGTTCGATGCCGAACTCTTTCGAATGGTCGAATCTCTTACGCAGATGCCGTGCAAGCCGAAGAATGGCGGCGACCATTATTTTATCGAAGTGGATTATTCAAAGCACAATGAACCGGAATATATTTCGGCGATTTGGGATGCTATCGAGGGCCGGATGGGAGAACGGTTGTTCGCCATCAAAGACGATGCGGAGCGGCATTGCATTCTGGCCCGTATTCACTTCTCCGAAGAAAAGTTGCCGGGATTCATTTATGCGCCGAACGTGAAGGATGAACGCCCGGAGGTTGGCGATACATTCTATCGTACCATCGGAAGGGTTAAGGCGTTACAGGTAACGAAAGACAATGCGGCGCGACTGATTGTTTTTGTCGGTAACGGCGAAATGGAAGTCCCCAAAGAGGACGGCCCGGCGATTTTTCACTTTTTGAATGCCGGGCTATCTGTGTGGGCGCACGCTATGGAAGGAATGTTTATCGTCCATAAGGGCCCGGGCCTTTTCGAAGTGCTGACAGGACAGCAATTTCGTCGGGAATATGAGCGGTAAGGTTTGTGCGACCTGCAAGTGGTGGAAATCCATCGAGAAGAATGCGACATTCGGCCATTGCGTTATGCTAAAGATGAAAAACCCGCTTGCGATTTCATTTGTAAGATTTGAAACTGATTTCTGCAAAAAATGGGAACGGCGATAATGTTTCTAAAATGTGAAAATTGGATGAAATGGTAAAAATCAATAAAGAACAAATCGTATTCATACCGACCTTCGGTTTAGTCGCGAGGGATGGCCGTGTATGGTTATCCGTTACGTTTTTGTATTTTTGCGTCGGAGTTCCGATATTGTGGCAGGAAGAATAAAATTGCGTGGAATGGGAACAGAGAAACCGCTAACGTGCAAGGATTGCCGCAACTTTATTTGGGGGCTTGCATCCGTCGAATATTGCGCACTGACGCAGTATGTTGTTGAGCCGGACAGCCCGGCGTGTATTTCAATGACAAAAAAAGAAAGCCCGGCAAAGTCCGGGAAAGTTTAACCAATAAAAATAAATCACTATGGAAATTATCAAAGGGATTTTCTCGGAAGCGTTTTGGTACGTTGCGCCGTTGCTGATGACGCTAACGGTGGCTATTGCCGGAGTTATCAACGGGGCGTTCAAAATTACGAAAGGAATGTGGCCGCAGGTCGTCGCGTGGGCCGTGGGCGCATTGCTGTCCGTGGCAACGTGGGCGTTGAAACTTATCGAGTTCGGCGACCCCGTTTGGCTCGGTGTCGTAATGTTGGCTATTGTCGTCGGCCTGTCGTCAAATGGCGTGTACGATATTCCAACAATCAAGGCTTTTGTCGATAAGTGGTTTAACCGTGGCGCAATAAAATAAACCACGGCGTTGCTGACAAATGTCGTTGCCATCCCGGACGGAATAAAACCCGCCCGGGATTTGCTTTTCAAAAAGTTTTCGTACCTTTGTAGCGGGTTGCACGGGTAACGGCCCATTTCCGGCGATTTGAGCGCGTTTCAGCAATCCAATGAGTAATTTATCATTTGAGAAAAGAAAACGCATTTAACGCAAAATTCGTCGAAAATAATGGAAATCGTTTACAGACCTTTGTCGGCCATCAAACCGAACCCGAAAAACCCGCGAAAAGCGGCCGATAAGGATTCGATTCGAAATCTGGCTGAATCCATCAAAACAAACCCGAGATTTTTCGAGGCGCGTCCCATTCTATTGAGCGATAGAACGGGCGAACTTGTTATTGTGGGAGGGGAACGCAGGTCGGAGGCCGCGGCCCTGTTAGGGATGGACGAGGTTCCGACGATTTTGCTATCTGGATTAACGGAAGCGGAAGAGGACGAGATTTTGATAAAAGACAATACGCACGCGGGCGTGTGGGACGGGGAAAAACTCGCCATCTGGGATAAATCGCAGTTGAAAAGTTGGGGCGTTACCGAGGGATGGGCGAAGGGGACTTCCAACGAGGAAAAATATACGCGGAAGATTGAAACCCCGATATACGAACCGAAAGGAATAATGCCGGGCGTTGCCGAACTCTATGACACGAGCAAACGGGATGAACTTATCGAAAGAATTAACGCGGCGAAAATACCTTCCGATATTAGGGACTTTCTTATCGTTGCGGCTGAACGGCACGTCGTTTTCAACTATGAGAAAATCGCGGAGTTCTATGCGCAATCGCCAAAGAAAGTGCAACGTTTGTTTGAAGAAAGTGCGCTCGTAATTATCGATTTCGGGGATGCTATCAGGGGGGGGGTATGTTAGGCTGTGCGAGAGTTTGATTGAACAATACAAAATCGAGAACGAAAATGATTGACGGCTTTTGCGCATTCATACTGACGCACGGAAGGGCGGATAACGTCAAGACCTATGATGCGTTGAAACGGCACGGCTATGGCGGGCCCGTCATTTTTGTTATTGACGACGAAGACAACCAACGCGAAAAGTATATCCAGAACTTCGGCGCGGAAAATGTCGAAATATTCTCAAAGACTGCGGTTGCAAAAACATTCGACAGGGCGGACAACTTCGATAAACGTGGGGCGATTATCTATGCGAGAAATGCGTGTTTTGATATAGCGCGGAAACGGGGCTATCGGTATTTTATTGAATTGGACGACGACTATACTTCGTTCACGTTTCGTTTTGACGGGGAACTGAACTACGTCGAAACAAAAATAAAGAACCTCGAACGTGTTTGGGCTTTGATGCTGAAATACTATATCGAAACGCCCGCGCTTACGACTATTGCAATGGCGCAAGGTGGGGACTTTATCGGCGGCAAGAATAGCGATTTGGGTAGAATGTTTCCGAAGCGTAAGGCGATGAATAGTTTTATCTGTTCGGTAGACAGGCCGATAAGGTTCGTCGGTACGATAAATGAGGACGTGAATACGTATACGAATGAAGCAACAAGGGGGAAAATCTTTCTTACTATTCCCGTTGTGTGTTTGCATCAAATGACGACGCAGAAAACGCCCGGAGGAATGACGGAATTGTACCTCGATTCTGGGACGTATATAAAGTCATTCTATTCGGTTATTTTTACACCGAGCGCGGTACGTGTTGCCGTAATGGGCGGGGACGTTGAAAAAAGGTTGCACCACTCGGTAGCGTGGAATAATTGCGCCCCGAAGATATTACAGGAAAAGATTCGAAAAAAATAAATAAAATACGCTGGTAATGAAAATCGTTAATCTGAAAATAACGGATTTAGAAGTCAATATCGGACAAATACCGAAACTTCCGATGAATCCGAGGCGTTGGAGTTCTGACGACGTGAATAAATTAGCGTTATCATTGGAAGAAACGCCGGAACTTTTTGAAGCCCGTCCCATCATAGTCGTTCCGTTTGGCGAACGATATGTTATTTTGGGCGGCAATATGCGATTCGAAGCGAGCAAAGTAAATGAATTTGATGAAGTTCCGTGCGTTGTATTACCCGAAAAAACTCCTGTAAAAAAACTAAAGGAAATCGTCATTAAAGATAACGGAACGTTCGGGCAATGGGATTTGCAGGCGTTAAAATCCGATTGGGCGAATTTGCCGTTGCCGGATTGGGGTGCGCCATCGTGGGCCGGGCTTACCGATGGAATCCCGTCGGATTTGGACGCGGAGAAAAAGAACGCTCCGTTCGTGTGCAAATTGACGTTCGCTAATTCGGAACAAATGAAAGATTTCGTTTCAAGATATATGGACGTTATCGAACAAGAATATCCGGGCGTAACTGTGTCCGAAACAGGGGGAGAACTATAATGCGACTAACAAGAGCAACACCGCAAGCCGTTCGGTATGCCTGTCTGAATTTCCATTACGCGAAATCCGTCCCGGTGAACACCATCGGATACAACGTTTATAATGACGGCGACGAATGGTGTGGCGTTGTATTGTTCGGAACAGGCGCTACGCCGAATATCGGTAAGCCGTATAATCTGCCGATGGGGGGGGGTAATAGAATTAGTAAGAGTGGCGTTAAACGGGAAGCAAAATTGCACAAGCCAAGCGGTTGCGATGGCGTTAAAACAACTCCACAAAGACGTACCGCATTGCCGTTTGGTCGTAAGTTACGCCGATTGCGACCAGAATCATTTAGGCACAATATACCAAGCGACGAATTGGATTTACACGGGGACGGAAAACAACGGGAATCGCGGGGCTTTTATAATCAACGGCAAAAAGGTACACCCGAAATCCGTTTATGCGAAAATGGTAAATATTGACGGGAAAATGGTACACTGCCCGCAGACGTTGGAAGCGGTGCGAAAATACTTTGATGCGAACGCCACGGAATTTATAACGCAGGGAAAACGAAAATATTTGATGCCGATGGATAAACAGATGCGAAGAAAATTGTCCCAGTTGGCGAAACCATATCCGAAGAATGATGGGTACGAAAAACCGAAACGCGAACAATATAAAAAACAATAATTATGGCGAAAAGTGGTAGGAAACCGCTCTACACCCCGGAAAGGGTGGCGAAAATATGTGAAGCAATAAGGAACGGGGAAACGAACGCAATGGCCTCCAAAATAGGCGGCATACACGTTGCTACGTTTTGCGAATGGCAGAACACGAAGCCCGAATTTGCCGAAGCGGTTAAAAGGGCGAAGGCCGATTTCGAAGATTGGCAGTTGCACGGGATTTTGGAGGACGCGAAAAAATCTCTGAAAACACTTGTCTGCGGACAAGAATACGAAGAAATCAAAACCGAGTATGAGAGTGACAAGAACGGGAATCCGAGAATTAGAAAGCAAACGAAGGTAACGAAAAAGGTCTTGCCGAATGCGACTGCCGTTATCTTTGCTTTGTGTAACCGCGACCCGGAACATTGGCAGAACAGGGTATCGCAGGAAGTGAGCGGCAAATTAAACGTCGAGAATGAGGGTAGCGGGGTATCATTGGCAAACGTGCCGGATAGCCTGTTATCGCAGGTAATCGAAGCAATACGGGGCGAATGATGGACTTTCTTTTAACGTTTCTTGCCTGTTTCGCTTTCGGCATCTGCGTGGTCTTTTTGACCGGGTTTTTAATGATTGTATCGGACGCCGTACGAGATTTGTTCCGTCGGTTGAAAAGGACAAAATGACAAAGTGACAAAACAATATTTGTCGGGATGGATTTAAACACGATGCAAATAACACGGGCGTTGGAACAAAACCCCGAACTATTTTTGCAGGAAGGCGCAAGGCGAAAATTGATTTGGTACGCACAATATATGCAACCGAACTTCCAGCCAACGGCCTTCCATCGTGCGTATTATGAAGTTCTCGACAGGTTCGCCCATCGCGAAATAAAGAAACTTATCGTGCAGGCCCCGCCGCAACACGGGAAGGCCCTTCAAGTCGATACGCCTGTATTGACGATAAACGGATGGAAACGGCACGCCGATTTGAAACCGGGCGATTATGTGTTCGGGGAAGATGGGCGGCCCGTAATGGTTCGATGGAATAGCGGTGCGTATAAATGCGAATCGCAAGTTGTGAATTTCGCGGATGGTTTTTCGATGGTAGCGGCCCGTGCGCACGAATGGGTAATTTATGCAGACCGGGACGACCATAAGGGACGGGTTCGGGAGATAATCGAAACACAGGATATTTTTGCCCGCCGGAATAGGCGTTCTCCCTACATAAAAGCGGATGCAGTCGTTAGTGTTTCGAAAAAAGATTTACCAATCGACCCGTATTTGTTGGGCGTATGGTTAGGGGATGGGAATTCGCACGATAAATGGATTTCGTGCGGTGCGCAAGATATAGAACATTTGCGGCCGTTTGCGGTGTGTATAAAAAGAGATAAAACCGCTTTTCGTGTTTATCTTGCGGGTTTGGAAACCGCCGCCCTTCGGCTTTTGGGATTGATAAAAAATAAACATATCCCGGAAGAATATTTTCTTTCGTCAGTCGAACAACGGATGGAACTTTTACGGGGTTTAATGGATACGGACGGATACGTAAATACGAGGGGGACGTGCGAGTTTGCTCAAAAAGCCGGAAAATTGGCAGATGACGTTTATGTATTGCTTCGTTCTTTGGGGTATAAGGCGACGCGGCACTCGTATCCGTGTAAATTGTACGGGAAAGACTGCGGAACAAAAATACGCATATCGTTTAATCCAGACCGGGGCGAAAAGATATTCAATATTGAACGAAAACAGAGCCGTATCGATAATAAGACAAAATTCGACCGAGCCGATAAACGCCGTTTCTTTATTCAATCCGTGAAGGACGTGGAAGATTGCTACGTAAATTGTATCGAGGTCGAGGGCGGTATTTATCTTGCCGGGCGTGAACTCGTACCGACGCACAATTCACAGGGTTCGAGCCGTTTCCTTCCGTCGCAGATGCTCGGCTATTATCCAGACACGAAAATAGCAATCTGTTCGTATGCGGCAACCATCGCGAAGGATTTCAATAGGGACGTACAGCGACTGATTGATTCGGACGAATACCGGGCCATATTCCCGGACACGGTGTTGAATGGTTCGAACGTGGTAACAATCTCGAATAATTATCTGCGGAACTCGGACGTATTTGAGATTGTCGGGCATACGGGTTCGTTGCGTGTTGTGGGACGTGGCGGCTCGCTGACTTCAAAGACCGTGGACGTGATGATATTTGACGACCTGTATAAAGATGCACAGGAAGCGAATTCGCCGCAGGTGCGTCAAACGGCGTGGGATTGGTACACAAAGGTTGCCCGAACTCGTCTTCATAATGATTCGCAACAGTTGATTGTGTTCACGCGTTGGCATCCGGAAGATATTATCGGAAAGATAATGGAAACGGAGGACGTGATTGTGGCGGAGAATTGGGCCGACCTCGAAAATATCCCTTCCGGGGCGTGGGTGCTTGTCAATTTTGAAGCCATCAAGACAGGCGAGCCGACAGAAATAGATGGTCGTCAAAGGGGCGAAGCGTTGTGGCCGGGCCGTCATTCTCTGGAAAGATTGAACGAGCAAAAGAAACTCGACCCGGTGGGCTTTCAATGCCTGTATCAAGGCGACCCCGGTAGTGCGGAAGGGCGGTTGTACCAACCCTTCAAGACGTGGACGGAGAAATCGGATTGGGGTACGTATGTGCGTTCCGGGTGTTATGTGGACGTGGCGGATGAAGGGGACGACTTTCTATTTGCGGCCACGTATGACGTATATCGTTCGGATAGCCAGATATGGAACGAACACAACAAACGTTTCGAACCGCTATTGTTTGCTCTTATAACGGATATGGTTTATACGGACGAAAGCACGGACGTGACGACGATAACCGTACCCCGAATAATAAATACTAATAACACGCAAAAGGCGTGGATTGAATCGAACAACGGTGGCAGTCAATTTGAGAAGGTCGTAAAGAAAAAAGTGCGGGCTCTTACCATCCCGTTTTATCAAGGCGGGAACAAGGAAAGCCGTATCGTTACAAATGCCCCGTTCGTGAATCAACATATTATCTTCCCGTTTGGATGGGAAAGCCGCTATCCGAAAGTGTATGAGCATCTGACGGGATTTCTGCGCAAGTTTGATGCGAACGCCCACGACGACGATGCGGATGGACTGACAGGAATTTATGAAAAAGAGATTGCGGACGGAAACGTAAAACCGTATGGAATAGCAAATAAGGGCGTACGTGTGCGTTAAGGCCAATTCCAAGCCCGTAAACGGATTTTCTTTTGTTGGATGAGTAATTTATCATTTTTGAAAAGAAAAACGATTTTACGGGTTTTTATGAAAAAATAACTACATTTGCAGTCGTAAGCGGCAAAGGGAAGGCCGTCAAGTTATAAACACCAAAAACCAAAAAACTATGTCATTAATTTGTCAATGCCCGGCCGCCGCCGCGATTGCAACCATTCCGCACGTTGATTGCCCGGAGAACTTCGGCCAGATTCAAAAAGTTGCGTTCCAACGTCTGAACAAGGCCGACGGGACGAAGAACGCTTTCACGAGCGTCGCATCCATCCTTCTGAAAGCAAGTTGGACGGCACTTCTCGCTGCCGCAGACGGCTCGAAGATTGTTGTGTCGCCCTATATCAATGCGCCCGCAGATTCCGGCGGTGATGCCAGAAGGTCGAGCGGTGGAAATGACGACCTCGGCGGAATCGCTGTCGTTCTGGGCGGAAACCCTGTTCAATTTGATGGCGTTCTGCGTGCAGTCCCGCAGGAAGTCATTAAGATAATGAAGGAACTGCAATGCGAAGCCGCCGCCGGAAATCTCGGTGTTTTCCTTTTCGACGAGAATGGGAAAATCGAGGCCATCAAGGGAAGCGATGACGGCACGTACTACCCGATTCCGATTCGTTCCCTGTTCATCGGTAGCAAGATTCACGGCAACTTCGATGCGAAGGACAGCAACGCAATTTCGTGGATGTACCCGGATAATTATTCGGACGACCTCGTGATTGTCACGCCGACCGACTTCAATCCTCTTACCGACCTCGTTCCCGCGGAGTAGTATGAACGCCAAGACGACCACGGTAACGTTGGTTGCTAACGGCGTTACCCGCGACTTTGAATTGTCGCACGCTGAACGGCTTTTGAGGATGCCGAACAACGGGGGTTGGAAACTACCGGAAAATTCAAAATTCGAGTTCGTAAACAATGGGCTATCGCGCAGAAAAAATTCGGGAAAAAATCCGGGAAAATAAGAGAGGCGCAACGCTGACACGTGCGAAACTGCATCAAATGCGAATCAAGTTTCACACGGTCAAGCGCGTAACGTCTTTCAATGCCCCGTATATTTCCATTCCGCTGACGCAATTTCTTGCGATGGTGGAAAATATTCTGCCGCACGATAAGTTCGTTTTATTCAAGGCACTTTTCCGTTATCCCATTAAAACAAATGAGATAACGGGAATTTGCTTTGACAAGTTGAGCCGCATTTTTGACGGTCGAAACCCTGCATTCAATTACCAATTCGTCAGCCCGGAAGACCGGGACGATTGGGAAGAATATCGTATAAACAAACTGAACGAGCCGGAGATTTGGGCGACAAAAGGATGGGAATTCTTCAAGTCCGAAATAAACTCTGTTCTTATTGTGGACGTTGCCCGCGAGCAAATGTCCGAACGGCCCGAACCGTATTTCTATTGGCTTCCGATTGAGGACGTTATCGACTATAAGGCGAACCCCACAACGGGCCAAATGGATTATATCGTTTTCCGGCGTGACGACGAAATCGTCGTGTTGGATGACGAAACGTACCGGGTTTGGAAGGACAGCAAACACACGGGCCAGATTGAAGGCGCACCGATTGTGGAAGCCCCGCACGATTTGGGGTACTGCCCGGCGCGTTTCTTCTGGAGCGAACCGCTGTCGTTGGACGAGCCGGACGTGAAGGCTTCCCCGTTGTCGGCTGAACTCGAATCGCTCGATTGGTTTGAATTTTTCCATATCTCGAAACGGCAGTTGGATTTGATGGGCGCATATCCCATCCTGTCTGGTTACGAACAAAGTTGCGATTTCTCGAACGGGGAGAACGGGGATTATTGCGACGGGGGCTTTTTAAGGGACAAGCAGGGCCGTTACCGCCTCGATATGGCGGGATTGCTGATGCGTTGCCCGAAGTGCGGCAATAAGCGTATTGTCGGCGCAGGCTCTTTCGTTGAAATTCCCATCCCTTCCGAAGCCGAAAACGTCCCCGACCTGCGAAACCCCGTTCAACTTTTGCAAGTAGACCGGGATTCGTTGGATTATAACGTAGACGAGGAAAAACGGCTGAAAGAGGATATTATCACGGCTGTTGTCGGTCAAGATGAAATCGTTACCGACCGGGATGCGTTCAACGAACAGCAAGTCCGGGCCAATTTCGAGAGCGTGACGACGGTTCTTAACCGTGTGAAGAAGGGATTTGAAGCCGCGCAACAATGGGTAGACGAAACGATTTGTCGCCTGCGTTACGGCACTTATTTCCTTTCGGCAAACATTAACTACGGAACGGAATTCTACCTGTATTCAGCAGACGAGTTGCGCAAGCAATACAAAGCCGCGAAAGAGGCGGGCGCACCCGAAAGCGAATTGGATATGATGCAGAACCGAATCATTGAAACGCAATACAGGAACGACCCGATGCAGTTGCGTCGGATGCTCTTGTTAGCGGAGATTGAACCGTATCGGCATCTGTCCCGGGAAGAAGTGACGGAATTGTTCGAAAAAAATATAATCCCAGAAGAAGATTTCCGGATAAAGATAAATTTTCCTACCTTTGTCCGGCGGTTTGAACGGGAGAATACGAACGTTTTGGACTTCGGGAATGCAATTCCCTATCCGCAGAAGATAAACGCAATTACGGCGGGTTTACGGCGTTATGCGGCAGAGCAGAAGCCGACCCCGCAACAAGTTTAACAATAAAACCGAAAGACGTATGATTACAAAAGACGGGCGCGATTTGCCGATTGAGCAACTGAACGCGGAGAACTATCTGGTTCCGAAGGGGGAAGAACGTTTCTACCACGCCGTTATCGAAGTCAAGCAATTTGACGGGAAAACGGGTAAACGTTTGAGCCGTCCGAGGGTGCAGAAGTTCGGTAAGAAAATGTTTGAAGCCCACGTCGCCGCGAGCCTTCGCAAACAGGGGTACGAAATTACCATCCTGCACGACCCGAACGAGTGGCTGAAACAGCATCAAGCCGAGCAGGCGCAGGCGGCAAAGGCGAAAGCCGAAGCCGAAAAGCAGAAGTTCGAGGCCGCAGTTGCGGCAGAAGTGGCACGGCAACTCGCCGCGATGAAGGGACAAGAAGCCCCGGAAGCCCCGGAAAACCCCGGAGGAACGCAAGAAAAGAAGCCGGGCAAAGCCAAAAAGTAACAAACAATTAACATTTTATCGTTATGTCACAAATCGCACAACAAGACCATCTGTATATCGACCATTCTTTTTCTTCCGGTGCGACCGTTAAGGAAAAAGAAAAGTTGGTAGAATGTTATAAAACCGGAACGTTGGCAGATGTAATTCTACGCGACGAGGAACAGAAAAGATATGTAAAGGTTATTTCGTGGTGGGATGAGAACGATATGACACTTTACATTACCGGTATAGACCCGGAAGATGGTTCGCCTATTACGATTATAATCGATTATTAATTCCGTTGCGCGATACGATGACAAAATGACAATTAACCAAAAATTCAAAGGGAAAGAATTATGGCACTTACAACCGATTTACTGAAAGCCAACGCCGCAACGGCAGGGCTGACGGAAGAACAAATCAACGCGGTCGTTGAAATGTCGCAGAACGACGAAACGGCTGTTATTGGGCAGAAGGTAGGCGAAATTTACGGCGGTCTGGATGCGGATATTCTTGCCGCATCTGGCATCGCAAAGGATGGAACCGAAAAAACCTACGACTACGCCAAACGGGTTATCGGCGTAATCAAGGGACAGGCGGGCAACGCCGCAGAACTGCAAGCGCAGGTTGCGGAACTCTCAAAAGAGAAAACCCGGCTTGAAGGGATTATCGCAAAGGGCGGCTCGGATGCCGAAACGAAAAGGGCACTCGAACAGGCAAAAGCCGACCTCGCAAACGTGACGAAATCGTACACGGAATTGCAGGAAAAATTCAACAAAGCCGAGGAAACCCACAGGACGGAATTGTTCGCCAAAGAACTCGACGGCGAGTTTGCGAAAGCGACCGCCGGAATCAAGTTCAAAAAGGATTTGCCCGAATCCGTCACGTCCGTGCTGATGAAGCAGGCCATCGAAAAAGTGAAGGGTATGAGCCCGGAATATATCGACGACGGCAATGGCGGCAAAGTGTTGGCCTTTATGGAAAACGGAACGCCGAAGCGCAACCCGGAAAACAACCTACGCCCGTTCACGGCATCTGAATTGATTACCCGTGAATTAAAGACGATGGGCGTTCTGGAAACAGGGCGCACCCAAACGGGAGCGGGGACGAAGGAGCCGGAAGGACACGGCGGCGGGGATTACCTCGCAGATTTGTCCGGCGCAAAGAGCCAGAGCGAAGCGCACGAAATCATCACGAAACAGTTGCTTTCGCAGGGCCTCGTGAACGGTTCGAAAGCATTCGAAGATGCGATGAATAAGGCGTGGAAAGAGAACCACGACGTTATCTCAAAACTTCCGATGCGATAGTAAGAAAACCGACCGGGTAAAGGGAAAATCCGGCAAACATTAACACTTTAAAAAATTTGCTACTATGTCACTGATTGCAACCCGTTTGCAGAATTGGCGTGTCGAGAATCCCGAGTTTGACCGGAATATGGCCCGCCCGCTCGAGTACGGTGCGTTGGACTTCTTCATCGAGCAGACCAACGCCGCGAACTCTATCATCAATCCCAACCTGCGCGACCGCGCCTTTGAATCCATCGGCAATACCGTGCAAGTGCCCGTTATCAACTATGATGGCGACGTGACCGTTTCCAACGTCCGTTCCTGCGTCATCGGCGACGACGAGAACACTTCCGCGCTGTATACCGTGAACTGGGTGACGCTCGCCGTGGGCTTCACGATGGTTCCGCAGTTGTACCGCAACAACGAGATTTCCTACGAACACGACTTCGCCCGGAAGATGGAGAAGGTCTGCCGCGCCCTCGCAACCGCTATGGACGTGCAGGCCATCGCCGCCCTCGAAGCGAACAAAACGCAGGTGTTCAAGGATTCGCTGTATTACACCATCACGGCCAACAGCGTACAAATCCCGTGGAACGCCCGTATGGAGTTCCTTTCGGATATGAACGCGATGATGCGTGCCAACGCCTACCCCGAAATGCTCCACGTTATCGGTGGTGCAGGCTTCGATTCGCTCGTTCGTAAGATGGCCGAACACGACATTTACAATGACGTGAACAAGCGGCTGGAATACGACAACAAAGTGTTCCATTATACGAACAATATCCAGAACGAACCCGGCGTTTTCGCCACGGGTTACATCGTGGCCGACGGCAACGTGGGTGTGCTTACCCGCGTAGACCGTGAGGCTCTGAACCGCACCCGTGCGAACTTCCACGAGTGGGACGTGGTACGCCTGCCGTATATCGACCTGCCCGTCGGTAGCCATTATTACACCGCCGTCGGCGACCAGAGCGGCATCGCCGGGGCCGCCTCCGAGGATATGACTTGCAACGTCAAGGAATATTTCGGCTTCTCGGTCGATATTGCCTTCCTCGTGGCCTACAACAGCGACCCCGAAGAGGTTGCGAATCCCATCTTCAAGGTGGAAATCGCAACGCCCGGAACGGCGAATCCTTTCGCCACGCCCGTTGAGGTCGTGAACGGGGAGGACAACCCGGTCTACACACAGGCCGCCGAATAAAGGCATATCCGAAACACTTTCTTTGCGGGGACGGGTCGAATTAACCCCGTCCCCGTTTTTCAATTAAAACCATTTGAAAAATGATACGATTGCAGGAAATTCAACGAGCGTTGCAGTTTGTCGTCGGATGGCGGCAGGGGTACACGCCGGAAACAAAGATAGCGGGCGTTTACTGCGAGCCGGAAAGCGGGCTGACGGTGCAGGATGCGCACCCGCTTTTAACGTTGGAGAATGTGCGCTCGATTATGCCCGTGGATTTTACGAAATCGTACCCGGAATGGGACGACACGAAAACGTACGAACGCGGGGAAAAGGTTTCGTACAACGGCAAGAATTATGTCGCTACCACGGGCGTGACCTTTGTAGAGCCGGGCGACGACGTTACGGAATGGGAAGAACTTACGCCGTTGGCTGACTTCGCCAACGATTTATTGCTTTCTGGCATCAATACCGCCGTGCAGACTTTCATACAGGAAAAGCAACTGACGCAGGAAACGAAAAGCCTGTTGGAACGCAGGGCGTTATTTGATGGCGCGGCCCGGTTGAAATCCACCATCGACAACGTGGGGAAGATTGTCGGGCTTGAAATTGTCCCGGTGCGTTCGATGGGCGTAACGACGAAGATTGAACGAATCGGCCTGCAAATGACGGGCGTGCCGCAGGACGGGTTCACGTTGAATCTATATCTTTTCCATTCGTCGCAGGACTACCCGATGAAAACAATCCCGTGTACGTTGCGAAATTCTCGCGGTGCGTTCACGTGGATTGTGCCGAGCGAACCGATTTATCTCCCGTACAGGAATGGCGGCAATTTCGCCGGGATAGCAACCCCGGAGGCCGGGGACGATGGCGGTGCGTGGTTCTTGTGCTACAATCAAGACGACCTCCCGACGGGAATGGAAGCGTTGAACGTGTCGAAGGATTGGAGTGTCGAACCCTGTCAAACGTGCCTCGGCGGTTCGATTGAATCGTGGCGGCAGATAACGAAGTATTTGCAGGTGTCGCCGTTCTGCATCAAAGCCCCGCAGGGATGGAGTGAACGCCCGGCTATGTTTGATATTGGCCGATTGGGTTACACGAACACGATGAACTACGGAATGAATCTGGAAATTTCCGTGGGTTGCGACCTGTCGGATTTCATTATTGAGCAACGGGCAATCTTTGCGAATGTCATCCAGAAGCAGGTCGCCGCGCAGGTACTGCGGACGATTGCGATGAATCCCGACGTGCGTGTAAATCGCAATCAAGTGAACGTGACACGGGACAATATCCTGTACGAGTTGGACGGTGCGCCGCAAGGTAGGCCGTCCGGCATCGGGTATGAACTTAAACAGGCGTACAAGGCTCTTTCGTTCGACACGAAGGGGCTCGACCGTATATGCCTTCAATGTAACAACCACGGCGTGAAATACCGCACCGTGTAAAAATCGCAAGAAATGGCCGTAAACGGACTTTCTTTCCAAAAATGATAAATCCCTTATCTTTGGCGAGAAAGTCCCGCAAACGGCCCGAAATCGGCCTTTGTTTCGATATGGGAATACTGAACGACTTACGGGATAGGGTACAAAGCGTTTTGGATGGGATGCAGACCGGGGCGTTAGTGCGAAATGTAGTGGTTTCGCACGGCGACGATATTATGGAACTGCAACGCATCCAACTCTTGCAGGGGCTTACGTCAAGCGGGGAGGATATTCGCCCATATTACACGGAAGATTTGAAGCCGAGCGGATGGTTCTATTCCGTTGAAAGCGCACAAAGATACGCGGCGTGGAAGCAGGAAATCAATTACCCGTATTCCGTGGAAAGAAATGCGGATGCGCCAAACCTGTATATAAACGGCAAATTCCATTCGGAACTTGGCGTGGTATTCGGGCCGGATTCGGTTACGATTGCGGGGGAAACGCCCTACGCCAAAGAAATAGTCGCAAAGTATGGGATTTCGACATTCGGGCTGATGGCCGAAAAATGGGGCGTTATCTTCTGGGATCGTGGCGCGTATGGGGAATTAATGAGCGAAATAAAAAGTTGGTTATATGTCTACTAATGCACCGATAATTAAGAATCCCGTGACGCTCGATGCGGTTATCGGGGAGATTCAGAAAGGGCTCGCGGAGCGTTTGTTATGGTTGGACGTGGCTTTCGGTCGCGCCCAACGGCTCGTTAAAATGCAGGACGGGAAAAGATGGGTAACGCCGAATGTATATTGCGGCGGATGGCAGGGACACGGCGAGAATGATTATATCGAAGTGTCGCCGGATTCCCATATCGGGAACTTCTCGTATTTTGAAATAGACGACCCGGAAACGATTACCGCCGGGCCGTGGCCGCGTGAGTTCAAAGCACCGTTTTCTCTTGTGGTATGGTTTGACCTGCGGACAATCTACGGGGAAAATGACAACCGCAACACAGAGCAAATAAAAGACGATATTTTGCACGTGTTGAATGGCCGGGCCGGATGGCATCTGCGGGGTGGCCGTATCGTCGTTAATAAGGTGTATGAGCGGGCCGAAAATATCTACCGGGGATATACGTTGCCCGAAACGATGAATCAATATATGATGCACCCGTACGCCGGATTCCGTTTCGAGGGACTTTTGGAATTCGACGAGTTGTGTTACCCGATAACTCCGACGCCGCCGGAAGAAAAAGGGCTTTTGTACGACCGGGCCGATGCCGTCGTTAAGACAAAGGACGGGAAGAAAGTACGTGTCGGGGACGATGATTATACGAGCCGATACAGCGGCAGTGTGATGGATAAGAAGTTCGGCACGATTGGGCTGACGGCGGTGGCCGGGCGAAGAATTCCGAAAGAGAATTTCGGGCCTGTTGGCACGGTTCGTTTTTCGAAGTCGCCAACGTTTTGCTGTCTGGAGAGTGAAGTCGGTACGGAGATTTATGCGCCCGTATTGGTGGAACTTATTCAGTCCGGGATAATCGAGCCGTATAAGAGTGAACGTATAACGGTAAGGGGGGGCGGCTATGTCGTTTTCAATAACTGCCGTACGGTATATTGCCGTTTTGTGGATGGAGGGAACGCCATAAAAAGGACGGCTACCGGGTACGAGGCTATGAGGATAACCGAGGCCGAAACGTATTCAAGAAACCTCGTTATTCGTGCCGGGCGAATTTCTTGCGAGAAACCCGCGCCGATAGTGGGCTTTGGGATGGAATGGAAGCGTTTCGCATTTTCGATACCTGTGCGCTTTATGATTGAATATCGAAGGACAGGGGCGGGGGCTGTTGCACGGCAACACGGTTCTTCGGGAATAACGAATAATTGGCGCAAGAAGTGGATGATTGCCACGGATACGCACAAGGGAGGCATCCCGTCAAGAAAGATATTCAGGGCCGGAGATTATAAATACTATTGCGGGAAGATATACGGCCCGGACGGGGAGAAAAACGCCGGGGCCTGTTTCTTCCAAACCGCCAAAATGAACAGAATGCGTTTGCGCATACGTGCCATCCATCGCAACAGGTGGCGTTCTACTGTTTATTCGGAGGTTATGCGCTCGCGTAAGAAATAAAAAAGCCCCGATGAACACCACGGAGGTCTGCAAAGACTAACCAAAGTGAATTCTAAAGGGGCGTGACAAAGGTACGAAATAATTCTTAAAAACAAAAAATATGTATACGATAACGCTACACAATTTGCACATTGATAACTCGTATAAGGTTCGGAAATGGAAGATGCGGGAATATCTGGAATCCGTCAAAAAGTATGCGGAACGTCACGGCGTGGAAACGGTTGTTTTTGAACGCTCGTTCTTCTCGCTGAAAATGGGATGGATTGCGCACAATTTCCTGTACGAGATTGGGTTTAAACGTGAGCGCACGAAGGATTGCGACCTCGACAACCCGTGCGACCGCCCGGAATGGGTTTATGTTGTTTGCGGCATTCTGGTCTGGCTTTTCGTGTGGTAAACTATGATGCCGATATTTGATTTTGTTTGTTGGGTTGCGGTTGTCAGCCTGTCGGCGGCATTCGGGCTATCTCTTGTTAAAAAATGGGGATGGCTCGAATGGTTGCAAGTAAACGCCCCGAATGATTTTCTGCACGAACTTTTCTCGTGCAAATTCTGTTGTTCGTGGTGGGCGAGTGTAATTATTTGCGTACCTTTGTCGGTGGGTGCGGGGGCGTGGATATTGCTCGCCGTCCCGATATGTTCAACGTTAATTGTTCGGGAATTATGGTAACCGTCAAGATTGGCACGCATACGGTCGAGATATACGACACAATCGACGAACTGCCGATTGTGCGTTTCCATAAATATCAAAAAATGCTGTTGATTGATGCCGGGATAGGCTCCGATATAGCGGGATTCGACCAACGGATTGAGAAGGTGCGTCGGCATTTGATGGCCGGGGAGAACGACAAGGCGTCGCAAGAGTTGGAAAACCTCCGGCAGTGCGTTTATCTTATCCAGAATGGGACAAGCCCGAAGCACCGGGCGTTTGCCTGTTTGGTGTCAAAGATTGACGGGGACGAATGCACGGATATGTCGGACGATGCGTTGTCCGCAGTTTTGGAAAAATTGAACGACGTTCCCGAGAAGGATATAGCCGCCCAAATGGAAGCGGCCAAAAAAAAAATAGACGGGGAACTGATGCTGTATTTTCCCGGCATCTTCAATGATTCGAGCGTAAAAGAATATTATGATATTTTGAGGCGTCGGACGTTGGAGATATTAAATAATATAATTGCGGGGGAGAAAGAGCCGGATAAGACGGATGCCGTGGATAAACTTACGACAGCGTTAATTACCTATTCGCACCCGAAAGTGTTTACAGGGCCGGATGGCGTCGAAGTGCAGTTCGACAGGCAGTTCGAAAACCTTTGTTTGGTGCTATCGGAACAGTTGCACGTAGAACCGAAGAAATATACGGTATTGGAGTTTTACAATGCGTTCGATTTCGTAAAGGAAAGGGCGCGGCAGGCGGAACGGGCAAATAAAAGGCCGTAGGCGCATTATCTTTCCCCGGATGGGGAATTTATCATTTTGAAAAAGAAAATTGATTTACGGGCGTTTTAGACAAAATTAACAAGATATGGATAACCCGAACCCGATTCGGTACAGCGATTTAATCGCGCCGGATAATTCAATACAGAATCTTATCGCGCAACTCGACGAGTTGATTGCGAAATATGATGCCGCCAAATCCAAGATACAGGGCTCGGCTGCCGAAGCCGTGAAAAGTATGCAGAACCTTTCGGGAGCGACGGAAGAACAACGGGAACAAATCTCGTTGCTGACAAAGCAATCGGATTTGCTGACGAAAGCGTACAAAGAAAGTGCGGACGCGGAGAGCGAAACATATCGTCGTCGTCAGCAAGTGATAAGTGCGGTAAAAGAACAACAGCGAATCGATAAATTGGTTATGGAAATCAATAACTCGAAAATCGGTTCGTATAATCGTCTTTCGGCGCAGTATCGGCTGAACAAAATTCGTTTAAACGAAATGTCGCTTGCTGAACGGCAGGGGACGCAATTCGGCAGGGAGTTGGAAACGGAAACGCGGAAGATATACGAAGAAATGTCCCGATTGCAGAAGGCGACCGGGAAATACACACTCGAGGTCGGCCACTATGAAAACGCACTGCGAGGTTTGCCCGGCCCGATAGGGCAGGTCGTGAACGGGTTTACGAAGATGGGTTCGCAGTTGAAGGAAATCTCGCAGTCGTCCGCTCCGGGTGCATCGAAGGCGTTGAAGATGCTAACCGTTGTCGGTGTCGGTGTCGTTGGGATGCTGTTATCGATGGGAAAGGCGATGGCCGCGGCCGTGAAAACCAATGCGGAATTTGAACAGGCGAACGCAAATCTTTCGACCATTTTGGGCGTGAGCCGAAAGGATATGCAGGGACTTACGGACTCGGCTCTTTCGTTGGGCCGAACTACCGAATACACGGCCCGGCAAGTGGTGGAATTGCAGACAGAACTCGCCAAATTGGGTTACGGGCAGGGCTCGATTATCAATATGCAAAAATCGGTTTTGCAATTTGCCACGGCGGTGGGTGCAAATCTGGCAGATGCGGCAAGTGTGGCGGGTTCGACGTTGAAGGCTTTCGGCCTTACGTCCGCGGAAACGGATGAAACGTTAGCGACATTGGCCGTCGCCACGAATAAATCTGCGTTGTCGTTCGACCGCATCAAGCAGAGCGTCGGCACGGTGTTCCCCGTTGCGAAGTCGTTTGGTCTTACGGTAAAGGATGCGACGGCCCTGTTGGGTGCTTTGGCTAACGCCGGCTTTGACGCATCAACGGCGGCAACTGCGACACGAAACATATTGCTTCGCCTTTCTGATGCGAATGGCAAATTGGCTAAATCATTGGGCGGGCCCGCAAAGAGTTTCGACGAAATTATCGACGGACTTGTCAAACTGCGTAATGCCGGGGCGGATTTGAACACCGCGCTTGAACTTACCGACCGCCGTTCGGTGGCCGCTTTCACGGCGTTGCTGTCCGGGGCTGAATCTGCAAAAGAACTCCGTGAAAGCCTCGAGGACGTGGGCGGGGAACTCGAACGCATCCAGAGGGAACGCCTCGACACGGTTGAGGGTTCTACGAAGTTGCTGAAATCGGCGTGGGAAGGGTTCACGCTTGCGTTGAATGAGAGCAACGGTGCAATTAAAAACACGATTGATTGGCTGACGCGGTTGGTCGGTGCAATGCAGGCGTCATTATTCCCTAATCAAACAATGATGCAAGCGCAGTCCGATAATTTCGTACAGCAATTCACTGAAATTTATAAAAAGAGTGGCGCGGAAGCGGTGCGTAATGTTATGCAAACGCTTGAAAAACAATACGCTGATGAACTAAAAAAAGCGAAGATTGTTGCGCAAGACGACGGCCTGTTAAATAAGTGGCTCGGAATAGGTTCCGGTCAAAAGGGGTTGCAACAAATAGAAAACACGATTGCCGCGTTAAGAAAAGCGTCCGGAATTGTTACCGAACAAATAAAGAACGATGCGGATGAGAGGGCCCGTGCGGAAGCGTTGGCGGCTCAACAAGCCGATGATGCGAGAAAAAAGACAATCATCGAGGATGAAAAAGCCGCCGCCAAAGTGAAAAAACAACGCATCGCCGATTTGAAGGCCGTCGTTGATGCCATCAACAACGAGATAGCCGTTACGGAGGCCGGGACGAAAAAGATGCTGGAACTACGGCAAGACAAAATCGACGCGCAACGGCAGGTCGAACTCGAACAGAATCGGCAAAAGGTAAAGACCGAGCGGCAGGACGAAGCCGCCATCAATGCCAAATATGACAAAATGAAAGAGGACGACGCAAAGAAATTCAACGCCGAGGTTGCCAAGATTGCCGAACAGCGTCTGCGTGCTGAAGAACAGGCGTTGCAGTTGCAAATCCAGATAACGAAGGAATACGACGACGATATGCTGACGTTGCGTCTTGCTCTGATAGAGAAACAGCACCAAATCGAAATCGAGCAGAACAAACAGAAAGAAGAAAAATTGCGGCAAGATGAAGCGGCCATCGATGCGAAGTATGCGGCCTTGTCTGCGAAGGCGGAGGCAGACTTCAATACGAAGCGAGCGAAGCGGGATTTGAAGGCGATGCAGGATTTACAGGCGGCCGAGTTTTCTCTGGAAAACCATAACGAACGGCAGAAGTCTATTTTCAAACTTCAGCAGGAAAAAGCCCGGCTCGAAGCGGTATTGAAGATGAATGAAACGGCGGCGCAGAAGATGACGGATGAGGAAGTGAAGTCTGTAAAGGCGACAATTAAGGCAATCGAGAAAGAAGCCGGGAAGATGCCGTACAAGAATCTGTACGAAGTTTTTGGAATTGGGCTCGATTCCGACCAACAGGACGCGCTCAACACGGCCTTCGATTCCGTAAAGGATGCTATCAACGGCGTTACTGAAGCGTGGCTAAAAGAAAAAGAGGCGGCGGTGGAGGCGGCACAGGCGCAAGTTGATGCGGCGCAACAGGTGTTGAATGCCGAACTCGAAGCGAGGGCCGCGGGGTACGCCAATTCGGTTGAAACGGCGCAGAAGGAACTCGACCTCGCCCGTTCCAATCAAGAGAAAGCAGAGCGGGAACGGCAGAAGGCGCAACGGGCGCAGTTGGCGGCTGATGCCATTACGCAATCGTCATCCCTTATTACCGCAAGCGCGAATATCTGGAAAGCCCTTTCGGGGATTCCGTTAGTCGGGCCCGGGTTGGCGATTACCGCCATCACGACAATGTGGGCGTCGTTTGTCGCCTCGAAGATTAAGGCTTCGCAGGTGGCCGGGATTGAGAAGTACGGAGAAGGGACGGTCGAACTTCTGGAGGGTGGAAGTCACGCAAGCGGCCACGACATTGACCTCGGAAGGAAGAAAGACGGCACACGTCGTCGTGCGGAAGGTGGCGAATTCTTTGCTGTGATAAACAAGAGAAGTTCGAAGAAATTCCGTAATGTCATCCCGGACGTTATCAATTCCTTGAATAACGGCACTTTTGCCGACCGATACGAGCGTGCGAATACCCGGATGGGGAATTATGCCATCGGGATAGCGAACGCGGCCAGAACGGACGTTACGGGCCTTGAACGGGACGTTGCCGCCATACGCAAACAGGGCGACGAATCCCGGTTCGTGGACGGGGACGGAAATACGGTTATTCGTTATCGCAATTTGACGCGGAAAATTATCAAAAACTAAATGTGTATGAATCCGATATATAAATTCATTCTTTCGGCAAACGGGAACGCTATCGTGGCGCGTCCCGTTTTCCCGGATTCTTTGGGGATTGATTATTCGCTCGAACAGGGACAACGTTTCTTCCGTGGTGCGCTGTCCGGCAAACTTACTTTCGAAGGGCCGGACTATGCGTTTATTGTTGGGGAAGTGTTCGACACGCAGTTTGATTTGTCCGTCGAAATCTCTTATGACAACGGGGGGACGTGGGCGCAATATTGGGCCGGGCGGTTCTGGAAAACCGACTGCGAATTCAATGAGGACGACCAGACGGTTATCGTAACCACGAAGGTGCGTGATAGGTATTCGGATATTCTGGCAGGGATGGATAAGGAATTCGATTTGATTCAACTCGCCCCGGATATTGTTCACGTCAAAATTGACAAGCGGCCGATGATTCAAATCTACATTCCCGGACAGACCGTAGTCGGTTGTTTTCTGTCCGGTATGTGGTGGGAACAGGAATGCGAACCCGTTACGGACGTAAACGCGCTTGAAAACACGTATCATTTTTATCGTAACAAAAACGTCCATTTGGTAGATATTGAAAGCACGGTGTTGCCGATATTGCCGAACGGTTTTAGCGCGGAATATCCAAGACAACCGAATTTGTCGTTTGAGGCTGAAAATGATGGATTTCGATTCAGTTTTAGGGCGGGGAGCGGTGGAATTCCGCACAAGTGGGCGATAACAAGAATATCGGATGGCGTCGAGTTGTGGAATCTTATAGAACCCGCGGCCGAAGGAATGTACCCGCCTTATAGTGTCATTTTACAACCCGTCGAAGGGACGGAGGCAGTCGGCACGTGCGAAGTTTATATCCACGACATTTCGATTTGGGGGCGTTATGTGTGTGACGTGCAGGACGGGACGTATGAACTCCGGGCGAATGATATTGTAGCCGATAATAAGAACTATTCCCGTGTCGTTGGGTACAATAACCCCGACACTTTGTTCGTTTCGCCCCGGCTATCTGAAACGCCTACCCCGTGGGGAATTTATCAACCGGGCTTGTACTATGATATTCCGGCAACGTTCCTCGAACAAACGTTCTTCCCGATAGGCCGAAATGCGTGGTCGTGGGCTTCATTCTGGTTTGCGTTTTCGTTGGTGGATTGGGTTGCCGAACAACAATGGCGGGAAGGGTTCGCGTTACGGAATGCGTATCCCGTGGCATCCGTCCTGTCTGTCCTGTTGGGGAAGATTGCGCCCGGCGTAACGCACGAAGGGACGACCGATTACAGCGAATTCCTGTACGGGCCGAATCCAATCAATGCGATAGACGAAAAGTTATTGATAACGCCGAAATCTAATCTTATTAATTCCGGCTACGACCAGCCCGCGCAGAAGGCACCGATAACGCTCCGGCAGGTGTTGGATATGTTGCGGAATTGTTTCCGTTGTTATTGGTTTATTGACGACGATAACCGCCTGCGGATTGAACACGTCCTGTATTTCGAGAATGGCCGTTCGTATGACGACGAACCGGGCGTGGGCATCAATCTAACCGAACAGATATTGACACGGAACGGAAAGGCTCTGGCGTTCGCTCAAAACAAATACACTTTCGAAAAGCCGGATATGCCGGAACGTTATCAATTCAGATGGATGGACGACGTTACGGATTTGTTTGACGGCTATCCTATCGATATTATTTCCGGGTATGTTGAGCAGGGGAAAATTGAGGAAATAAACATAAATAATTTCACGTCCGACGTGGATTATATATTGCTTAATCCGGGCGAGATTTCGCAGGATGGTTTCGTATTGATGGGCGCGGAATACGTGGGCGGCGTATACCAACTCCCGTACGTGGATTTCTTCTTCGATAATACGCACCACGTGCTACAAAATGCCTACGTCGCGTTCCATCTCTTGCAGACTTATTACGCATACGATATGCCCGCCAGACGTTATGCGATTAACGGTGTGCAGAAAACCGCGCTCGGTATGAAGAAAATGCGTACGCAGTCCGTTAAATTCCCGATATTGCAAGAGCCGGATTTTCTGCAATTAATTAAAACGGGATTAGGGAATGGAACTATTGAAAAATTATCCGTAAATTTGTCGTCGAGGAACGTAACCGCAACGTTGAGATATGCAACCGAATCCTAATAACAATCTGTCGGTACTGCCGTGGTATCGGTCGTTGGACGAGCAAAACGCCCGCCGTTGGTGGGTGTATGGTCGTATATTTCCGTTGTTCTGCCCGGCGACGAATTTGATTCCGTTCCAGATTATGCGGGACACGCTACACTCATTTACGCCGGGTGCGGATTTGACTATTACGGACGTTGATGCCGGTTATATCGGCCCGGACGGGCAAATCGTGGATACGCAGGCTTATCGTCATACGGAATACGCCATCAATCCGGGGACGGAAGCGGTTTTGTTTACGAACCTCTGTTCGGGGCCGGGGACGATTGCCGCCGCTGCATATAGCGCAACGTCCGTGCTTTTGGGCGTTTTTGAACCGCAATTTGACGCGGATGGCTATTTCTCCGGCGGGTGGGTTCTTCCTTCCGGAACGGCATCAATAATCGCGATTTCATTCAATGCCAATTTGGAAACGCAAAAGGCCATCAATACAAAAGCCGCCACGATAGATATTCAGCCCGTTACGGGGGTGGAAATTTATACACCGGATGGGACTTTGGTCGGGGATTATTCCAATGATATAATACCGGGGATAGAGATAAAATCTTTCCAAGATTACGACGTAATTATTTATCCGGGGGAAAATCCGTTTGCGACAGAACTCCCGAACGGGCAATACTTCGCTAAAATGACGGACGGGACGAATACGTGGTATTCAGAGGTGTTTACAGTCGTAAATGACCTCGCCCCGTATTTGAAAATCGTTTGGTACGACCAGACCGATTTCGTGATGGATGCCGGGACGATAGTGTATACGGAGCCGAGTTTCCGAAATGTGTTGTATCTGGATGCCACGTTGGCGAAACCCGAATACCCTTTCGAGGAAGAAGGCGAGAACAGGGACGGATATTTCTTCCCTGTCAAGCAGATTTCCGAGAAGCGTTATCGGTTCAAGTTCTTCGCCGCGGAATACCTTCTCGACGTGATGCGGTTTATTCGTATGGCCGATTTTGCATTCGTGGAATATCTCGGCAAGACGTACAACCTCGACACGTTCCTTATTACGCCGGAATGGGAGGCGAACGGGGACGTTGCAAGCGTAGAAGCCGTGTTCGATACTGACACGGTTGCGAAAAAAATTGGTGTTGGATATATTAAAGCGACGGAATGATGGGCGAACAAGTAAGACAATCCGTTCGGGAGTTCCGGGCAATGACAAAGAGAGTTAGCAAATCCACGACGATTGCTTTGTGGGTGTGTTTAAGTATGACAATAGCAATGTTCGCCGTATCGTTCTGGATTCCGCCGAAGGGTGCTATTGATGGTTCGATATTTAAAGCCGCTGGATTTATGTTCGCGTTCGCATCCCTGTTCGAACTGCGCGAAGCCATTCGGGAGGGATTGGGCGTAAAACTGACGCACGGCGACACGGTTATTGAGGTTCACGATTTGGATGGGGAAAACCCCGAAAATAGTTCTGTGGAATGATTACGGCAAAATATTTCAACGAAAAAGAATTCCGGGCTTGCACGCCCTCGTGTTCCTTGCAGAATATGCGTCAGGGGACAATGTTTCGATTAGATGCGGCCCGCGAGATTGCCGGGATTCCGTTCGTGCTGAACTCTGCGTATCGTTCCGTGGCTTATGAGAAGAAGAAAGGCCGGGCCGGGACAAGTTCGCACACGAAAGGGGCGGCGGTCGATATTCGGTGCAATAGCGACGCAAACAGGTTCAAAATCGTGGATGCTCTTTTGCGGGCTGGATTCAAGCGGATAGGCATCGGCAAGACGTACGTACACGCGGATGACGACGAGAGCAAGACACAGGGCGTTATTTGGCATTATTATAATTGAATACTACTATGAGCAAAGAAGAAATCCAAGCGTTGATTGACGCGAAGATAGCCGGGCAGGGAAACCAGATTGATAGCGGCGGCGCATTGGCAAAAATCCTTACGGAAATTTTGGCATTGGCATCGTCGCAGACCTTTCCCCGTGTCCGCATTGGGAATAAGGTTTATACCCTCGATGAAATCGAAGTCCCGGAACACGGCGCAGAATTTTTCGTACCGAACGCAAGCGAAGCGTCGGGCGTTGCATCGTTGGTCGGGTATGAAGAAAAACCGTAATGAAAAAGTATCTTCAAATAATTCTCGCCTGTTGTATTTTGGTTCTGGCGGTGGTTGCGGCTTTCGTGGCATACAATAACCGCGGCCTTCGCGCCGAACGGGATAGATACAAAGGGAATACGGAAGCCCTATTGACCGAGGTGCAGACGTACCGCGTTCGGGATTCCCTTTCAGCGGCCCGGGTGGAATCACTCACGCTATCATTGGACGAATACAAGCGTTTCCGTTCCGAGGACGCGAAACTAATTAAGCAACTGACAAACCGCAACAGGAATTTGTCTTCGATAAACCAGATGCAGGCGCAGGCGATATTCGAGTTATGTGCCGCGCCAAAGGACACGGTCGTATTGATTGATTCCGTAATGGTGGACGCAGTGGCAGTTCATTGCGGCGATGCGTGGTATGACTTTGACGGCATCTTAACGCCGGATAGATTCAACGGAACACTTCGCAATAGGGATTCACTTGTCGTAGCGGAATCGGTGCGTTATAAGCGGTTTCTCGGCTTCCTATGGAAAACGAAGCAAGTCAAAGACCGCCGGGTGGACGTATTGAGCAAGAATCCGCATACGAAAATAATGGGCGTAGAACATATTATCATTAACAATTAAAACGTTTTAATTATGAGCAAAGAAACCATTAAAGCCAAGATTTTGGCGAATCTTGCCGGGCAAGGTTCGATGATTGACATTTCGGGCCAACTGCCCGCCATTCTGGACGAGATTATTGACCTTATCCCGGAAGGCGGCGGCGGAACGGAGCCCCTTGTGGTTGAGGGGACGCTTGACGCGGACGATTATTTTTTCACGCCTAATGCCGGACAACCGGATTTCGCGACCGCGAAAGCCGCGTTTGATGCCGGAACGCCTGTGTTGCTTCACGCTGGGATACCTCAAGAGGATGAAACGTGCGTGATTGCCATTACTGATAGTTACTATCAACCCGGTGGTCGGAAACAACTTGCGGGGTATAGCAACGACCGATTTGTTGTTTGGTATTAATATACCGAACGCAAAACATTTAGACCGCCGCGAAAGTGGCGGTTTTTTCGTATTTGCCTGCATTGGCCGTTTTTGGGCGATTTAATCGACTTTCGCCGTTGAGATATATAATTTATCATCCGGGAAAAGATAATGCGTTTACGGGGATTTTTGTAGAAATTAACCCCAAAACGAAAAATTTTCGCAAAAAATTAAAAAAAAATTTGCACGATTAAAATTTTCGTTATATCTTTGCAACTGAAAACAACAGACAACCCCGACCGGACGGTTTTCCGGCAAAGACAAAAACGACACAGAAATGGAAAATTTGAAGTACACCACGAAGGAAATCAACAGCAATTTCAAAGTAAAGGTTTCCGGGATTGTAGAAGGCCGCAAGATTAACACGCTCGTTGGTGTTTCTGGACTTGTGAAGATGGTGGGCGATATGGCTCTTTGCAACAGGTTGCTCGACCGGGCTTTCGACTGCCTCGATGACAAATGCGTGTGCAAACTCCGCCGGGGAATCAAGATTAGTTTTTACTTCGCTTAATAATTAATGACTATGCGTAAAGTTTTCAATGTTCTTGTGCGTGAGTTAGGCCAGACGGAAGGCCGCGCAATTTTCGAATGGTATTGCCAAACTTACAATGTAACAATCGCCGATGAAGCCCCGGCAAGTGTGGCCCGTGAGGTGTTCGGCATATAAAAAAACGACCGGGCGTTTTCCCGGAAACATAAAACCAAATGTATTATAATGGACACGAAAAAATTCCAAAAGTATTTCCAATCCGGGCCGCATTTCCGGATTGAGAACCCGAACCCGTGTTGGGCCGACAAACGCGGTTTCATATGGGACCGTGGCGATTGTGTCATACGTGCGTTGGCCAACGCCATTTCCTGTTCGTGGGTCGAATCGTTCGATTACTTGGTGGCCAAAGCCCGCCGGGATTTCAACGTACCGAACGACGGCCGCGGATTCCGCCGTTGGTTGATTGAGGGCGGCGCGGCTTGGTTTCATTGCCCGGCCGTCAAGGATAAATCCCGAATGACCGTGAAACAGTTTGCGGAAACGCACCCGTCCGGTCGTTATGTCATTACGGTTGCATCCCACGAAACCGCGTGTGTTGATGGCGTTATTTTGGACGCGTGGAATTGCGGCGAAAAATGCGTGGTTGGTTATTTCGATATGTCGAATTTTAAGTTGTAATCCACGTTCGGGGCCGGGATTTCCAAACCAACAAAATAAAAAGGTTATGGGTTCCGGGAGCAATAGTTAAACCAATAAAATCAAGGTAATATGAAACAATTTTTTGATGATTTAAAAGAGCGTTGGCCGATTGTTGTTCTGGCCGTGTTATTCGTAATTGGCTTTGTGGCCGTAAACCTGTAATGTTATGGAATTAAGCAAACAAATTTCGGCGGCGTGGTTTCACGCCAATTTTAAGAGGACGGGAAAAAACCATAACGCCATTTTTGGCGGCAAACGGGAATTGATGGACGCGATTTTCTCCACGGGTATTCCCATCTATGTCGATGAATCATACTACGTACAACGGCAGACGTTGCAACGGGTGGAGAAGTACGGCGACCACTATCATACGTGCGAGAGGACGCACCTCGAAGAATGGCGGGACTGCCACTATTACGTATTGTATGAGGCGGCGGACGGGACGCAGGCGTGGTTACTGACAGGCGGGCGGTATGATTAATAAAACCGTCCCCGTTCCTTGAACAGAGAGCGGGGACGGCGGTCGTAATACCGACGGGGCGATACGATGGTAAAGCGACGTCGCAAAGGTAGGGAATTTTCGTTGATTTGTGAAATTCCCTATTTCTTTTTTGTTGTGGCGGGTTTCTCCCGGTAGCCGGATGCGTAGATTGCGCGGGCTTGCGCTTCCGCTTGTGCTTTGGTCGGATAGGTTTTCCCTGATTGACCGAAACGCCATCCTCCGGGAACTCTTTGAACGGGCATAATGCGTAATTTTTAATGATTTAGCAGGACAAAGATACGGCAAATAGACGTGATTGGCAGGGAAAATGCAAAAAAATCGAAAAATTGTAAAAAAAATTTGCATAATTAAAAAAACCGTTATATCTTTGCATTCGAAAGGAATAAACAAACCGACCGGACGGGTTTCCGGAAACAATAAAAACAATTAGTTATGACACAGTTAGAAATCGCCCGTAAACTTCTGGATGCTGAAATCGAAGGAATGCGCAGAAGGTTCGACCTTGATGCCGCGGCCGGGGAGCGTGATGCGAAAGCCGGGATTTACGATAAGTGGTATCGCCACCATCGCCGGGACAATGGTGCGGCGTACGATGCCGGATGGCAGGCCGCGAAATTATCCGTTCCCGGATTTGTCAAGATAATCGAAGGATAAGTGAACCCGTCCCCGGTTCGCCGGGGACAAATCTCTTTTGATATGATTACGGAACACGATAAGAAACTGATTGCAGAAGCCCGTCGCAAAAGATGGGAGGATATCGACGAAGATGCCGCCGAAACCGATGAAGGTCGGCAGGAACTTCACAATATATGCGTAACGAAATACCACCGGGAAGAATACTTCGCCGGGATGCTATAATAAATAACTATCAAAAACATTTATGCCTATGATTCGAATAGACGAGGCCATCGCCCGGGCCAAGACAAACGGACGAAAAATTATGAAGATGGAACTCGCCGCGAAGTTGTGGCCGGATTCCACGTTAGGCGCACAAAAAGTCAATATGACGAATTTGTGCAGTAACAAGACGGCCCGCGTTGCGCCCGAATGGATTGTGATTATTTGCACGGAGTGCGGATGCACGGCGGACTTCCTGTTAGGGTTGTCAAACGATTAAACAGACGGAGCGATACGATTATGAATAACGAAAACGAAAATGCCATTTATCCCGGTCTGACCGTGGAGGAAATGCGTGCCGTGTTCTTTGATGCCAATGCGCTGAAAGAACCGCCGTACAAGGTTTATCAACTTAATTCGGAGGGGCATCGCTATTATTATCGGTTTGACGATGCAGGCGAGCCGCAGTTCTTCCCGTCCGTAACTACATTGCTCAAACAAACGATGCCGACACCGCCGTCGCTTATTGATTGGATAGCGGCGAACGGGAAAGATGGTGCGACCGAGAAACGGGATTTGGCCGCGCTTTACGGAACGTTTATGCACATTCAGTTCGAGAAACTTATCGTTTCACGCAAATACGATTTCGATGGTATTGTTCCCGTCCTGTTGCAGTATATGGACGAGAATAACGTCCCGGAAAAGTGTTTCAATGAATGGGTTGTAAAGATTCGCAAAGACGTTCTCGCCTTTGCTCAATTCCTGCGTGATTATAACGTGAAGCCGCTCGCCATCGAAATCGGTTTGGTTCATCCCGTGCATCATTATGCAGGCTGTATTGACTTCCCCTGTGAAATGACCGACCCCAAATCTGGCGAAGTCTTCCGTGCAATCGTGGATTTCAAAAGCGGCCGCAAAGGATTCTATGAAGAAAACGAACTGCAATTACACCTTTACGGGCCGATGTGGAATGTGAACTTTCCCGATACGCCCATTTCGCGTTACTTCAATTTTTCCCCGAAGGATTGGCGGACGAAACCGACGTACAATCTAAAAGAACAGACAGATTCGCCAAATGCGGCCAAGATTCCGCACCTTCTGGCGTTGGCCCGGATTGAGGACGAAAAGAGGGATAACACGCTGACGATTGTCCGGGGGACGCTCGACCTCGATAATGGCAAGATTCTCGACAATGTGCTGTCAATCTCCCTGTCGGAACTAATTAAATCCAGAAAGGATGAACAACACGCCCCGGAGGATGCGGCGAACGGGCCGGATTTGTTCCCCGGTGGGCAGAAGCCCGCAGACGGCCAAGAAAAGCCCGTAGAAACGACGAAAGCAACCGAGCCGATAAATCCTTCATCCGAGCAAATAGAACCCGTTAAAACGGAAAATACGGGAAATTTACCCGATGACGCCGAAAAACTTCCGTGGGAAAAAGAAGAATCGGAACAGGCCCCGAGCGGCCCGATAATGTCCGCACCAACCCCGGCGGAGAACCCGGAACAGGGGGAAGATAATTTACTGCAAACAGAAAACGAATTATTCTGATTATGGAAGGACGTATTTATAGGCCCGAGGATGGGCCGACGCTCGAACTGCCCGAAATCGGGCGTTTAAAAGTGGGGATGAAAACGGATAAGGGATACCCGACCTCGATTGATTGGTTCCGCCCCGTTGGGAAGTATGCGGATTTATTCACGCAGGCTTACGGGGAAAAGCCGCAGACAATCCAGATAATTTTCCCGGACGACAGGGCTGAAAAGGTCTGCGTCGAACGGTATGAATATCGGGATGACAAAGGTGCGCTCGTGGCACGTGGGGATGGAAAGACGTTCGAGATATGGAACGGCAAAGTATATGCCCCGTATTCGGTTGAGCAATACCCGGATATAATGCAACAGATTGCGCAAAGGAATCCAACGAAGCGCGGCGCGGATAATTGGGATATAGTGCTAACGTTGCGCTTTATTGTCCCGGCTGTCCGTGGCGTTGTGGGTGTCTGGCAATTCACAACGAAGGGCGCGGCATCATCAATCAAGAACATTCGCAACTCGTTTGATGGCGTCCAGATGATGCGGGGGACGGTAACGCAGACTGTTTTCGATTTGTCGGTACAATTCCATAAGTCTAACAAGCCCGGCGAGAATTCCCGTTACCCGGTTGTTTCTCTGGTTGCAAATGACACGAGGATTGAGGCGATACGTCAGGCGATAGCCCCGAAAGAAAATTTGTCGCTCTTATTGCAATCGGGGGAAAAATAGTTATCTTTGCAACCAATAACACGAATTGCGGCGTGTTTAACGGACAATTAAAGCCCGGACGAGTAGGATATAGCACCGCAATCTATATTTGAAAATCCGGGCAATTTTTATTTTAATGGTTTACCAATTCGACGCAGATATAGCCGCAAAATACGGCGTGGATGAAGCGATAATGATATATAATTTATCGTTTTGGATTCGCAAGAATGAAGCGAACGGGAAGCACTATTACGACGGGAGATTTTGGACGTATAACAGCGCGGAAGCGTTTACGAAATTGTTCCCCTTTTGGACTTCCAGACAGGTTCGCCGGGTTCTGAAATCGCTCGAAGAAAAGGGTATTATCGTAACCGGGAATTACAATTCGTCCGCGTATGATAGAACGACGTGGTACGCATTCGGAGATTCGTTTTTACGAAACGGTCAAATCCATTTTACCGAAACGTCAAATGGAGATGCGAAAAACGGAAAATGTATTATAAATAATGAAGCAGATATAAATCCAGATAATAAACCAGATAATACCGCCGATGGCGGTTTATTCCCATCCGAGCCGGGAGAAAAAACGAAGGGAACGGCCGAGGGGCTTTGTCTGTTTTCCCATTCCAGATATTTCGAATACGAAAGGTTTGCGGCTGAATTTAACAGGCCCGAGTTTGCCGGGGTGGATTTGCTTTATTATTACCACGCGGTTGCGGATTGGTCTTCGCAGGGAGGGAAGAAGAAACGGGATTGGATTGCGACGGCCCGGAACTTTATGCGGGGCGATATGGATAAAGGGAAATTGCACAAAATTCCCGTTCGTATAGATGGCCCGTCGATTGGATTGGATGCTGAATCAATTAAATATCTCGAAATGTAATGAGCGCAGAATTATATATACCGCAAGTCCCGCAGACAAGGGCCGTCGAACTTCGGCGTAAGATGGCGTGCAACCCTGTTGTAATGGCCGCGTTGAATCCTATCGAACGGGCTGTCTTTTTGGCATCAACGGCGAAAACATTTGCCGAATATGAAGATAATGCGATGGCCGCGGATTTATTATCAACACTTCGTTATATTTACCGGGATATAGGCTATAAGGAAAATTCCGAGGATGGTGGGCAGTATCTTTTGATGCGGTTGTGTGGCTTGCTCAAACGACACTATGAAACGCTGACGTTGCGCGATTTCAAGATGGCTTTCGAAATGGCCGTGACGGGGGAACTCGATGCGCACCTGCCGAAACGTCCAGATGGAACGGCAG
>JAZOXE010000051.1:0-5781 GCA_045659525.1 Faecousia sp.
CGCAGGCACTTCATACCGCCATCCTCCTTGTCCTTAAAATAGAAAAAGCCAGCAAGATTTCTCCCGCTGGCCATACTGAATTATTAAATTCGGACGAGCAATCCTACCAGATCGTCCACATTGATACCTACTAAATACCAATCGTCACCCATTTCAATCCTCGTGGGCACCCATTTACCACTGATCTTAACATCAAGTGTTTCTCCACATTGTAACCCTCCATGATAGTCATATAAGCCGAAGCGGATATCCATACAATCTGATCCGCGCCGTTTAACAAGCGTTCCTGTGTTCATATAATCCTCCGTATGTAATCACTATAAAAAAGTACCGGACGGTGTGACAGAATCCGTCCGGTACCTCGAACCTGTGTGGCAGGTTGGAAAGTTGCTAAATATGAAATTGGGGAGCAGTTCGAATACTCCAAGACACTCGTCAATATCACCGCCTGTTCGTGTAAGTATAGTTGGACTAAATCATCATACTCGCCATGAATTGTATGGCTTTCCGACTGAGTCCTATTATATCACACTCATCGGTTTTGAATTCGATAGCCGGTGCGGAGATGGCATTGGCAAAACCGGTAATGGGTACCAGTGTGCCGGCGCCGGCATATTTGGCTAAATTATCGTAAAGACTAAGACCGGTAAACAGCGCGGAAAGGGCAATCAGCGTCATAGAGGTAGCCGTTCCGGCATCTGTTTCCCCCAATCCCAAAGCCCCATAGCCATTGAGGATCAGTTGTCCCAAAACGCAGATACCTCCGCCAATCAAGAAAGCAAAAAGACAGTCTTTCCACATAGGAGATTTGGGGGACAAATCCTTTACCAACTTCCCGTATTCTTTATCCGTCATAAACATCCCTCCGGGATTAGTATGAATGGAGGCGAACAATTTATACACAAAATCCCGGTTGGGACTTGTTATTTTACCACGGGTAGAGTAAAATAAGAAAAAAGCCCGGTGCGCCGGGGTGAGGAGTTTTACTATGCAATGGCTGGAAATTACCATCCAAACACGCTCCCAAGGTATGGACCTCCTGACCGATGCTTTAACCCATGCGGGGTTTTCCGATTTGGTGCTGGAAGACGGGGGAGAATTTGCAAAGTTTTTGGATGAGAACCGGGAATACTGGGATTATATTGATGAGGGTTTGGAAAAGAAACTGAACAATCTGTGTCAAGTGAAACTGTATCTGGAAGAAACAGACACAGTGGGAATTGCCCGGTTGGAGGAACTGGTAGATGGTTTGCAAAAGTCCAATACTGGGGAGAAACTGGGAACACTCACCCTAACAAAGACACTGCTGAAAGAGGAAAACTGGGAAGAGAGTTGGAAAGACAACTATCCGCCGCAACCGGTGGGAGAACGCTTGCTGGTTTTGCCTTACTGGGCAGAGGATATGGAAGAAACCGGACGCGTGCCGGTGGTTTTGGACCCGGGACTTACCTTTGGTACCGGAGCCCATCCCTCCACACAAATGGTAATGGAAGAACTGGAAAACCGGATTGCCCCCGGTGCCACCTGTCTGGATTTAGGCAGTGGCAGTGGAATCCTTTCTATTGCCGCGTTGCGGCTGGGCGCCCGGTCTGCCATTGGTGTGGACATTGACCCCAAAGCAGAGGATATTGCAAGGACGAATTTAGGCTATAACAAAGGAATTTTCGGCACCTTTACCGCTTTTACGGGAAACGTACTGACGGACAAAAGCCTAATGTCCCGTCTGCAGGGTGGAAAGTACGATTTCGTGCTGGTAAACATTGTGGCGGATGTGATTATTGGACTGATGCCGTTGCTTTCCAATTTCTTGACGGAGGGCAGCACCTTGATTTTGTCCGGTATTTTGGACACCCGTCTGCCGGATGTACTGACGGCGATGGAAAACGCGAACATTTCTGCAACCCATATCCGCGCAAAGGAAGAATGGCGCTGTGTGGTGGCAAAAAGGAGAATTTTATGAACATACCCTATCGCACCCGATGCGCACTGAAACGCGGGGGGCAGATTCTTTTGGCGGTCTTCTCGGTAGCACTGGTGGTGTGGCTGTGCTGGATGCTGTGGCTGAACCGCTATGTGATTTATACGAGAGAAGATGGGGCTGTGCTGGATTTTCAGCAGTCAGCGCAGTTACCGGAGGGAGAAGTTGCCAGACCACCGGAAAAGGAAAATGTTTCCATATATTATAATGAAGGGGACAATGCGGTAAACACCAGTCGGGAACTGACACAGTTAAACGGCTACTATATTGATACCGATGCCTTGCAAGGGGGTATTGATACGGTAATGGAGCAGTTAAAGGCTCTGCCGAAGGATGTTCCGGTGCTGGTGGATGTAAAGAGTATTTACGGCAATTTCTTCTATTCTTCTACCGTCAGTTCCAACCGAAGCAGTACCATTTCCACAGAAGATATGGACAAACTTCTGGACTATCTGAAAAAAAACGGAACATACACCATTGCCAGAGTTCCCGCCTTGCGGGATTACAACTACGGACTGCATCACGTTTCCGACGGCCTGCCCACGGCAGGGGGATATCTGTGGATGGACGACGACAGTTGCTATTGGCTTAATCCCGATAGTGAGGGTACGATTTCCTATTTGGTACAAATCGTAAATGAACTGAAAGAAAAAGGGTTCAGCGAAGTTCTGTTTACGGATTTCTATTTCCCACAGACGGACGCCATCGTTTTTAAGGGAGATAAAACCGAAGCCCTTTCCAAAGCCGCATCCACACTGGTTACTACTTGCGGCAGTGATTATTTCTGTGTATCTTTCCTGTGGGAAACGGATTTTGCGCTGCCGGAGGGAAAGTGTCGGCTGTATCGGAAAGACGCCCAGGCATCGGAACTGCAATCCATAGCCCAAAGCAGTGGCCTAACGGATACTGCCACCCAATTGGTATTCTTGACGGAGATTCACGATACCAGATTTGACGAATACAGTGTATTGCGCCCCCTCTCCGCCGCCCACTAACCCCGGGAGGGCTAAAGACCACATCTTGAGCAAACCTCACCATTCGGCGTACCTTTGTACGCCTTCAGGCAAGCCCCCGCAAGTTTCTTTGCGGGGGTTCCGTTTGCCCAACCTGTAGCCTTTATCCGCTCCCGGAGGGCTAAAGGCCACATCTTGAGCGAACCATACCAATATAAAAGCAGCGGCTACTTTATAGCCGCTGCTTTTTATGTTTTCTTAATAAACTTTTCGCCGCACTTGGGACAGCGAATGGAAATTTTTCCTTTGCCCCGGGGTACGCGAACCTGCTGCCGACATCGGGGACAGTCAAAGTACCGATGCTCCCGGTCCTTAAACCGGTCTAAAAATTGCAGATATTTCCGATTTTCCTGATACCGCTTATAGGTGTTGCGGGAGAGCATCCGTAAAATAGCGCAACCCAAAAGCCCGTAGCAAATAATCGTAAGAATTAGGTTGACAGTGGGAATCCGAATAAATACGGACAGGAGGCTGATGATTACGCCTATGGATAAAATCGTTGTATTGAGTTTGTCGGTGCCGTAGCGTCCCATCATAAACCGCCGGAAACCGGCAGACAATTTTACTCCAAAATTACGGAGCCAACCCATAAAACTGTTCATAAATGAATCACCTTATACCCTTATGCTCTTATTATAGCCGAGAAAATGCGGTTTGCAACCAATCCGGAGGAAAGTTTACGGTTTGTTTTCAATTCATAAGATATCCGGCGGCAATTCCAACCCCGGCAGAAAGGCAGATAATCAGTATAGGGTGGGCTTTCCGGAAAGCGAGAATCACCATAACGGCAAAGATGCCGGCGCTGACATAAAACTGGGGGGAAGTAAATACAGAAAGGGAAAGACCGGCAGGGAAGAAAACCGTAAGGAAAATAGAAAAAACTGCTCCGGCAATCAAGCCGATGGTGGCTGGCTTCAGTCCGCTCATACAGCCGCGGATTACACGGCTATCGCGGAATTTGTCGTAACATTTTGCCACAATCAGAATAATGATAAAAGAGGGAAGCACCACGCCCAAAGTGGCGCAAAAGGCGCCCAGCAAGCCGCCCATTTCCGAGCCTACATAGGTGGCGGCGTTGATGGCAAAAGGTCCGGGGGTGGACTCACTGACGGCAACAAAATTCAGTACCGCCTCTTCACTCATCCAGCCGTGGCTGACCACAGTGTCCTGAATCAACGGCAGCATCGCGTAACCGCCGCCGAAGGTGAACAGACCGATTGTGAGGAAAGTCCAAAACAATTCCAAATAAATCATTTTTCTGCCCTCCTTTGCGCAATCAAAGAAGATACAAGACCAAATACTGCGCAGCCGATAATGATGAACAGTACATTTACATCCGTAAAGGCGGAAACGGAAAATGCGGCAGCCATGGCAACATAGAAAATCCAGTTTTTATCGCACTTTTTATACATAGTGAAAAGTGCCTTTACCAACAGCGCCAGTACCCCTGCCCGGATTCCTTGGAAAGCATATTGTACAGTCATGTTTTCCTGAAATTGCCGCAGGACAAAAGAGATTAAGGAAATGATAATAAAAGAGGGAAGCACCACGCCCAAAGTGGCGCACACAGAGCCCAACACGCCGCCAACCCGATAGCCCACGAAGGTGGCGGCATTAATGGCAATGGGACCGGGGGTGGATTCGGCGATGGTGACAATCTCTAAAATGTCATCATCGGAAATCCAATGATGTTTTTCCACCGCTTCCCGCTGAATCAGAGGAATCATCGCGTAACCGCCGCCAAAAGTAAAAGCGCCGATGCGGAAAAATGAAGAAAAAACGGTAAAAAGGGATTTGGGTGATACGTTCATAGAAAACACCTTTCCAAAATTCGTGTTTCCATAGTACTATAGGAACGGACAAAATGCAAGGCGCAAAGGGTGTGATTTTTGCGAATTTGGTCTGCTTGCCAGTTTTTTATGGGAAAAAGCCCCGGAATTTTATGTTTTTGATACTTTACAACAAGAATTGCTTGGTGTATAATGATACTACTTGAGATTTGGGAAAATCTCAACAATTCAGTTAATAAATGCCACACAAGTGGCTATAAAATGGAGGAATTACCATGTCTGTAAAAGTTGCTATTAACGGTTTTGGTCGTATCGGCCGTCTGGCTTTCCGTCAGATGTTCGGCGCTGAGGGCTTTGAAGTTGTGGCTATCAATGACCTGACTTCTCCCGCAATGCTGGCTCACCTGCTGAAGTACGACTCCACTCAGGGCGCTTACGCTGCTCCCTTCGGCGCTCACACTGTTGAGGCCGGCGAGGACAACATTGTTGTAGATGGCAAGAAGATCACCATCTACGCTAAGGCTAACGCTGCTGAACTGCCCTGGGGCGAACTGGATGTAGATGTAGTTCTGGAGTGCACCGGTTTCAACACATCCAAGGCTAAGGCTCAGGCTCACATTGACGCCGGCGCCAAGAAAGTTGTTATCTCTGCTCCCGCAGGCAACGATCTGCCCACCATCGTTTACAATGTAAACCACGAGACCCTGACCAAGGAAGACCACATTATCTCCGCTGCTTCCTGCACCACCAACTGCCTGGCTCCCATGGCTAAGGCTCTGAACGACCTGGCTCCCATCGAGTCCGGCATTATGTGCACCATCCACGCTTACACCGGCGACCAGATGATTCTGGACGGTCCCCAGAGAAAGGGCGACCTGCGCCGCTCCAGAGCTGGTGCTATCAACATCGTTCCCAACTCCACCGGTGCTGCTAAGGCTATCGGCCTGGTTATCCCCGAGCTGAACGGCAAGCTGATCGGCGCTGCACAGCGTATCCCCAC
>JAZOXE010000052.1:0-1777 GCA_045659525.1 Faecousia sp.
CAAACCCAAGAGCGAGATTGAAATTGAGCCGTACACCGAAGAAAAGGTAGATTTCGACACCTTCTGCAAGTCCGATTTCCGGGCCGTGAAGGTTAAGGACTGCCAGAACGTGAAAAAGAGCGACAAGCTCCTGCAGTTTACTCTGGATGACGGCACCGGCACCGACCGGCAGATTCTCTCCGGTATTGCCAAGTACTACAAGCCGGAAGAACTGATTGGCAAGACCCTGGTAGCCATCACCAATCTGCCTCCCAGAAAGATGATGGGCAAGGAATCCTGCGGTATGCTGATTTCCGCTGTCCACACAGAAAAGGGCGAGGAAAAGCTGCACCTGCTGATGGTGGACGACGCCATTCCCGCCGGCGCACAGCTGTGCTAAGTAAAAATGCTCGCCAAATGGGGAGCATTTTTTAAGTGCAAAATTTAAAATGCAAAGATATTTTCCTTTGAAGGGATGGTTTCTCAGGCCGCAGATTGCTGCCCCTACATGTTATCCGGTAGATTCTTATAGTGGTTTCCAAACGGCGATCGCATCGCTCCCCCTTTGGAAACCCCTCGGAAAGCTGTCTGTTGACCTGTGGTTAAAACGGGCTGCAACTCTTGAGAGCAACGCACCTCTTGTAATTTTGCGCAACATGTTTGCACTTCCGGCGATGCGCCCCGAGAGAGGTACATAGGAGAAGGCGGTTTGATTGCGGGAGCAATCATGAAGCGCCTCTCCTATGGCGGTTCTTTTGTGTCTTTCTTGCCGAAACAAGAAAAACACCCGCCGGAGGCACGCAACAATAAGGAACGGATTGCCGGGAGGTGAATTGCCCCAAAGGGGCAGGAGAGGCCACCCTGGGGTGCGTCGCTACGCTCCCCGCAATGACATAAAAACCTCCGCAATACAAAGAAATAACCCCCGATGCGTCTGACTGGACATCATCGGGGGTTATTTCGCTGAATTGTTGGGTTCTATCATTGGGTAACCTCTCTTTCTGCAGTTTCCCTGCCGCTTTTCTTTGGGTTTGCTTCCGTAAGCAAATAACTTCTTTTTCGTACTTTATTAAAAACGGAAGGATGATAAGCGGCAATTTCTCGGGGGAGTTTTACCTGTACATTGGTATCACCTCTTTGTGTCTTTACTATAGCACACCGTTTTTCATTTTACAAGATGGCGTGTTTCATAAAGAATTTGCCCTGTTTTTGTGAAGTATGTAGAAAATAATGTTAAATTTAACATTCACTTGACATTCTCTTTTCTTTTTGCTATCATAAAAATGTTGGGCGGCCTTTTTGGCCGCCCATTTTTCTTACCGTAGCCGCTTCTCCAGGGTGCCGGTACCCAGTGCCGTCAGATACACCCGGTTGAAGCCGTATTCTGCTGTCACCACAAAGGATTTCGGCAAATCGTCACAGGGAACCACGCCGCCCTCCTGCTCCGCATGGGCCAGAAAATCCCGGGTGCGCTTGGAGGTGGAGGTATTGTCCATATCGAAAATACCGATGATGGATGTGTCCCGCACCGCCATATCATTGCCGATGGATAGATACATCGTTTTCCCTCATTTCGTAGGGGAGGGGCAGTGCCCCTCCCGAAAATTTGTCACCATTCGCCGTTTTCTTCGAAATAACAATCTGCATCCCACTTTTGAGGATTTCCGTGGATATATAGCCAAATTCTTTCATAATCCGCTTGATTTCTGATAACGTGGTCATAAAATGACCGTTGCCATACATTTTGGGATGGCATTTCCTTATGGATTCTCTTTGTTACCGTCATTTTATATTGACC
>JAZOXE010000053.1:0-5308 GCA_045659525.1 Faecousia sp.
TGGCATCGTAGTATGCTTCCAGGAACTTGCCGGCATCGTCACGGGAGAAGCCGTAAGTCATCTGGGTCAGGTCGTTGGTGCCGAAGCAGAAGAAGTCGGCGTTCTGGGCGATTTCATCGGCAGTCAGGCAAGCCCGGGGGATTTCAATCATAGTACCCACTTCATACTTCAGGTCTGCGCCGGCGGCTGCGATTTCCGCGTCAGCGGTCTTAACCACAACTTCCTTAACATACTTCAGTTCCTTAACGTCGCCAACCAGAGGAATCATAATCTCAGGAACGGTGTTCCAATCGGGGTGATTCTTCTGTACATTCAAAGCGGCGCGGATAACGGCCTTGGTCTGCATAGCGGCGATTTCCGGATAGGTAACAGCCAGACGGCAGCCACGGTGGCCCATCATGGGGTTAAACTCGTGGAGAGAAGAAATGATGTTCTTAATCTGCTCAACGGTCTTACCCTGAGATTTTGCAAGCAATGCAATATCTTCTTCCGTGGTGGGAACGAACTCGTGGAGAGGAGGATCCAGGAAACGGATGCAAACGGGCATACCTTCCAGAGCCTCGTAGAGTTTTTCAAAGTCGGACTGCTGATAGGGCAGAATCTTATCAAGGGCAACTTCCCGGTCTTCTGCAGTGTCGGAGCAGATCATTTCACGGAAAGCGGCAATCCGGTCTGCCTCGAAGAACATATGCTCGGTACGGCACAGACCAATGCCTTCTGCGCCCAGTTCCCGGGCTTTCCGCGCATCGGCGGGGGTGTCGGCGTTGGTACGCACGCTCAAACGGCGGAACTTGTCAGCCCAACCCATAATGGTACCGAAGTTGCCGGAAATCTCGGCATCCACGGTGGGAATCAAGCCGTCATAGATGTTACCGGTAGAGCCATCGATGGAGATGCAGTCACCTTCGTGGTAGGTCTTGCCGGCCAAAGTGAACTTCTTGTTCTCTTCATCCATAGCAATTTCGCCACAGCCGGAAACACAGCACTTACCCATACCACGGGCAACAACCGCAGCGTGGGAGGTCATACCGCCGCGAACGGTCAGGATGCCCTGCGCGGCTTTCATACCGGTGATGTCTTCGGGGGAAGTTTCCAAACGAACCAAAATGACTTTCTTGCCGGCAGCGTTCCAAGCCTCGGCGTCTTCAGCGGAGAAGACAACCTGACCGCAAGCGGCTCCGGGAGAAGCGCCCAAGCCACGGCCCATGGGAGAAGCGGCCTTCAGCGCCTTAACGTCAAATTGGGGGTGAAGCAGGGTATCCAGGTTCCGGGGGTCGATCATAGACACAGCCTCTGCCTCGGTTTTGTGGCCTTCGGCAACAAGGTCAACGGCAATCTGCAGAGCCGCCTGGGCGGTACGCTTGCCGTTACGGGTCTGGAGCATATAGAGTTTGCCGTGTTCTACGGTAAATTCCATATCCTGCATATCGTGATAGTGGTTTTCCAAAATGGAGCACACTTCAGTAAACTGCTTAAAGGCTTCGGGGAACTTGTCTGCCATTTCAGCGATGGGCATGGGAGTCCGAACACCGGCAACCACGTCTTCGCCCTGGGCATTGGTCAGGAATTCACCCATCAGTTTCTTTTCGCCGGTAGCGGGGTCCCGGGTAAAGGCAACGCCGGTGCCGCAATCGTCACCCATATTGCCGAATGCCATGGACTGCACGTTAACGGCAGTACCCCAAGAATAGGGAATGTCGTTGTCACGACGGTAAACATTGGCGCGGGGGTTGTCCCAGGAACGGAAAACCGCCTTAATAGCGCCCATCAGTTGTTCTTTGGGATCGGAGGGGAAGTCAACGCCCAATTTGGACTTGTATTCCGCCTTGAACTGACCGGCCAGTTCCTTCAGGTCTTCAGCGGTCAGGTCTACGTCCAGAGTAACGCCTTTCTTTTCCTTCATTTCGTCAATGAGGACTTCGAAGTACTTCTTGCCGACTTCCATAACCACGTCAGAGTACATCTGGATAAACCGACGGTAGCAGTCGTAAGCCCAGCGGGGATTGCCGGACTTGGCAGCAAGCACTTCCACAACTTCCTCGTTCAGACCCAGGTTCAAAATGGTGTCCATCATGCCGGGCATGGATGCGCGGGCGCCGGAACGCACGGAAACCAGCAGGGGGTTTTCCTTGTCACCGAACTTTTTGCCGGTGATGCCTTCCAGTTTTTCTACGTATTCCATAATTTCGGCTTGGATTTCGTCATTGATTTTCCGGCCGTCCTCATAATATTGGGTGCAGGCCTCGGTGGAGATGGTGAAACCCTGGGGAACAGGCAGACCGATGTTGGTCATTTCTGCCAGGTTAGCACCTTTACCGCCCAACAGTTCCCGCATAGAACCGTTGCCTTCGGTAAACAGATAAACATACTTGTGAGCCATTGAAAATACTCCTTTCAATTCGTTTTTTGACAGCGCCATGCCGCCAAAACTTTCTTTATTTTTGCAGAATTTCTATAAACGCGGAAATAGTATAGCACAAACCGAAAAAAAAGTAAACCTTTTTGTTGTTTTTCTTGGAAATGTTTCCATTTTTTGTGTTGTTTTAGAGTTTTCTTCCCAAAAGCAAAGCGGCACACGCAGACGTGTGCCGCTTTCATTATAAAACTTTATCCAGGGCCGTCTTTGCTCCCCGAAGAATATCCAGCAGTACCCCGGCTTTTTTTCGGTCGCACTGGCTGAAAACCGCAGAAAAATCCCGGGTTAACCGGTCATCAGAAAAATCCTCGCCGGAAAACAGCAAAACATCTGTTCCTACCTGCAGTGCAGCGGCCAAATCTACCAGTACCGGCAGACTTAATTTCGTGTTGCCGGTCTCAATATGGCTCATATGGGTTGTGGAGATGTTTACTTTTTCTGCCAATTCTTCTTGGGAAAGCCCTTTTTGCTTGCGAAACTTCCGGATTTGGTTGCCGATTTGTTTGTAATCCATATAAACACCGCCTATTCAATTTAATTCTACTTGAATTATAACGGCAGTTGTGATACTCTAACATAAACTGCATAGGCAGTAAATAGCCTTTATAGTACAAGTAAGGAGGTTTTATGGATACAGTTTGCACAGTTTTGTCCGTTTTTTGCGGCATTTTGTTGTTTTTGTTGACCGGGGCAATTTTGCTGATGCTCCGCTGCGGTGTTTTTCGCAGAATATTCAATAAAATCGTCGGCCGTAACACGGTTACGGATTGGACTCTTTTTAGTTGGCAATCCAGTTTGGAGAAAATGCACACCACCGTAGACTGCGTGTTTTTTGGAGATTCCATTGTCCGGGGCGGCGATTTTCAAAAGGCTTTCCCCAAAAAAAGGATTCTCAATTTGGGAATTTCCGGCAATACCCTAAAGGCGCTTAAGGGGAGAGTTGCTATGCTACAGGCGGTCAATCCCCAAAAAGTTTTTCTGCTGGCAGGCATAAACGGTCTGAAGAATAACAGTGTTATGTTAACCTACAAGGAGTACGAATCCCTGCTTTCTGCCATCCGGCAGACGGTGCCCGGGGCAGAAATTTATGTTCATTCCCTGCTGCCGGTTTCCCGGGATGTAGCAAAGAAAAGAGCCAATAACAGCGCCATTCAGGCGCTGAACGCGCTCTTGCGGGTTGGCGCAGAAACCGGTACATATACCTTTGTGGATTTGTATCCGGATTACGTTTTGGACGGAGAACTGAACCCGGCGTATTCCGTAGATGGAATCCACATCAAAGAGGAAGCCTATCAACACTGGTACCGTCAGTTAGAGCCCTATCTGCAGTAAAAGCAGCAATTTTGTAAACTAACGATAAAACTCCCGGAATGTTGCCATTGACATTCCGGGAGTTTTTGTGTGGTGTTGGAGAAAAGGGTACGTTCAAAACTCTTTTATCAATATAGTTTTCTGCGTCTTTTTATGTATCAAGCAAATAATGTACCTGCCGGACGGTTTTTCCGTCCCGGAGATACCGCCGGGGAACTCTGCGGCTGATACCGCAAACCAGTTCATAGTTAAAAGTATCTGCGCTTTGCGCCATTTCTTCTGCGGTGATTTCCCCACCGTCATTTCCCAGCAAGGTAACGGTGTCTCCCACCCGGGCCAGGGGAATATCCGTAACGTCAACCATCATTTGGTCCATACAAACCCGTCCTAAAATACGGGCAGGCTTGCCCTGAATCCGCACATAGAAACGGTTGCTCAAACTTCTGCGGTAGCCGTCGGCATATCCCACCGGAACGGTTGCGACCACAGTGTCTTTTTCCGTTACATACGTACCGCCGTAACTCAATTCCCGGCCCTTGGGCAAGGTTTTTATGTGGGTAATATGGCTGTACCAACTAAGTGCCGGTTGCAAAGGCAGGTTAGAAGGTTCCACTTCACTGCTGGGATACAGTCCGTAAAGCACAATCCCCGCCCGCACCATTTCGTAGTGAGTATCAAACTGCATTAAGCCTGCGGAGTTATCTAAATGGCGCATAGCCACCGCAACCCCGCGGCTGCTAAGCATCTCGTAAAACCGGTCGAAAAGCGCCGCCTGGGCTTTGGCCTTTGTTAAATCCCGACAGTCCGCCGTGGCAAAGTGACTGAAAAGTCCCTCTGGCTCTAATCCGGGGAGTTTTGCAATTTTCGCACAGATGTCTGCTGATTCTTCTGTCACCTGAAAACCGATTCGACTCATACCCGTATCCACCGCGAAATGGAATGGCGCAACAGCGCCCACTTTTTGCGCCGCTGCAGAGAGTTTTTCTGCATCTTCCCAAGTGAAAATTGTGGGGCGGATGTTTTCCCGGACTGCCGTTTCAAAAGCCGCCGGGGGTGTATATCCCAAAATCAGAATGGGGTTTTTCAGGCCCGCCTGCCGCAGTTCCAACGCTTCCAACATAGACGACACGCCAAAAAAGGCGCACAAATCTTTCAGGTGCTCTGCCACCGGTACTGCGCCGTGGCCGTAAGCATCTGCTTTTATAACCGCCATCACCGGAACGCCGGCTTTTTGGGAAATCGCCTGAAAATTCCGGGTAATGGCATCTAAATCAATGGAAACATATGTAGTATCAATTTTCAAAATCTTTCAACTCCAGGAGTTATTATAGCACAGCCTGTTAAAAATGTAAACCAGTCGCTCCGTCAAAAGCCCCACAGCGAAATACATCGTTTCGTACCGCAGGTAGGAAAGGGCGTTTTTATCCCAGTAAAACCGCAGTTGGGGCGCAAATTCCTCGTCTCCAAACCAAAAAAGAACACGAACAGAAAGTCCGTCAAAAAGTTCAATGGCAAACCCGATGTCGCCGCCGGGTACGGCTTTGCCGCCCAGACTTTCGCAGGCCTGCCGGTACTGCTCCG
>JAZOXE010000054.1:0-6146 GCA_045659525.1 Faecousia sp.
TGCCAGACGGTCGATACGGGTACGCATAGTGCGGAAGTTTGTGAGCATGCCGCCCAACCAACGAGCGTTTACATAGTAGCCGCCGCAACGGATGGCTTCTTCCTTGATTGCGTCCTGGGCCTGCTTCTTGGTGCCGACAAACAGAATGTTGCCGCCTTCAGCAGCGGTATCGCGAACGAAATTGTAGGCTTCCTCCAACTTCTTAACGGTCTTCTGCAGGTCAATGATGTAGATGCCGTTACGCTCGGTGTAGATGTAGGTAGCCATCTTGGGGTTCCAGCGACGGGTTTGGTGACCGAAGTGTACGCCGGCCTCCAACAGGTTTTTCATAGATACGACTGACATTTGCTTTTCTCCTTTTGTTTTTGTCCTCCACCCCGTTCATCTTGCGCTGCCCGCCTTTTCAGGCACTTGGGGGCGCAATCACCGGGTGTGTGGTTTTGATACTATGGGCATATTTTTCCCATGCCGAATTATTATAGAGCATGGATTAGGTTTTTGCAAGTATTTTTTTCAATTTTTTATGAAAATATTCCCATTTTTCCAAGTTTTTTTGAAATTGGGGCAAAAACAAGTTCTACCCGGATATCTTTCCGGGTAGAACTTGTTTCATCCAAACAGAAAATTGTGTTTTTGGCGGGGTACCCGACAGTCTTCCGGTTTCATATCCACCAAAATAATGTCCGGTCCAATCCTGCAAATACAGTGCCAGGGAATCACATAATCGTCCCTCCGGCCAAAAAGCCCCAGTACCCGGCAGGGTCCGGGCACCACCAGCGCTAATATGTGCCCCTGGGGGATTTCCACGCGAACATCGCAGACATACCCCAGCCGCCGACCGTCACCGACACAAATCACTTCTTTACACTGTAATTCCGTAAATCTACATGCCATTTTTTCACCCCCGGCCCGATTTCTAAAGTTTATGACCGGGGCTTTCCCTTTATGCCTGCAAACTACCCTATCAGCATACGAAAGACTTTCGCATTGTATTAATTGCGCCCTTTTCCAGCCGGGAGACCTGGGCTTGGGATATTCCCAATGTGTTTGCCACTTCCATCTGGGTTTTGCCGTCATAAAACCGCAGAGATAAAATCTGCTTTTCCCGACTGCTTAAGTCCCGAAAGGCAGTGCGCAGCGCGATATGCTCCATCCAACTGCCTTCGGTATTGCGGGTATCCCGCACCTGATCCATAACTGTCAGGGGATCTCCCCCATCTGCATACACCGGATCATAAAGGCTCACCGGTGCGCATACCGCGTCCATGGCTTCTGTTACATCTTCAAAAGGCAGAGAAAGTTCTTTCGCAACTTCCTCCAATGTAGGCTCCCGCCCCAACCACAAAATCATATTCTCTTTGCATTGCAGTACCCGGTACGCCACGTCACGAATCGACCGGGAAACCCGGATTGGGGCGTTATCCCGCAGGTATCGCCGCACTTCTCCCGCAATCATGGGCACACCGTAGGTGGAAAATTTTACCTGTCGCGAACAGTCAAAATTCTCAATGGCTTTCATCAGTCCGATACAGCCCACCTGAAACAAATCGTCGGGGCTCTCTCCCCGGCGCTCAAAACGCTGAATTACAGAAAGCACCAACCGAAGATTCCCCTCAATCAACGCTTCCCGGGCTTCTTTATTGCCCTCTTTCGCCTTGGGTAACAGTTCTTCCATTTGTCCTTGGGTTAAAACTTGCAACCGGGCGGTGTTGACACCGCAAAGTTCCACTTTTCCCTGCATTTGTATCCTCCTTACCCTTTAATAGAGATAGTGTTGCCCGGAAGAAGAAAAAAATACCGTAGGTCATCGGGCAACGCTCCACAGGGAAATAATACCTTTTTGTGAAACTTTAACAAATTTTTGAAAGGAGGTGTTCGGTTCTCTCTGCCAAAACCGGACACCCCTTTCATTTTTTCCAACTTTTTTGGGGAAAACGGGCAAAAAATTGTTTTGGAAAAACGGCTACATAATTATTTTTATGCGGTTAACACTTATAAGATTTTGGGCAAATTTTTCTCTTTTTCTTCTATGTGAAAAACCCGGTTAAGGCAGTGGAAAACTGTTAAAAAGACGTGCTTTTCCACATTTTCCACATGGTTTTCCACACCCCACACTTTCCAACTTTTTGATCGGGTAATATTCATTTTAGTTTACATAAGTTATTTCGACAAAGAGCGACACCGTTCTAATTTTTTCCCCAATAAGCACTTTGCCATACCCATCAAATCCGTCTTGAAAATTGGGACTTGACAAGCCTGTTTAAAGCAAAGCAGGACGCGATTTGCATCGCGCCCTGCTTTGGATTTTCCTAATTCATACTGCCTACGCCAGTTGAAAACAGCGTTGATATTCTCAACCGCAGCGCCTCTGCCTCCGGCGTTTTTCCATCCCCCTGGGTTTCTATCCACCAGGCAGATGCCTGCTGCGCTTGCTTTAGTGTCTGCAAATCCACCATCATCTGCGCCATGCGGAATGCCGGCAAGCCGGACTGCCGGGAGCCGAAGAAGTCACCCGGGCCCCGCAAACGCAAATCCTCCTCTGCAATTTGAAAACCGTCGTTTGTTTTACACAGCGCCTTTAACCGTTGAAGGGTTTCCGGGTTTTTATTGTGGCTGGTAAGAATACAGAAACTCTTGTCCTTTCCTCTGCCCACTCTGCCCCGGAGTTGGTGCAACTGGCTCAAGCCGAAGCGGTCTGCATCTTCAATGACCATCAAAGTGGCATTGGGCACATCAACCCCCACCTCAATCACCGTGGTAGCCACCAGCACGTCCGCTTCTCCGGCGGCAAATTGCGCCATGGCTTCTTCTTTTTGCGCTCCTTTCATCTGGCCGTGAATCAGCAATACACGCAAATCCGGAAATACAGTTTTTTGTAAGGTCTCCGCCCAAGCCGTTGCCGCCTTAATTCCCAAGTCTTCGCTTTCTTCCACCGCAGGGCACACCACAAAACTCTGGTGTCCCTCTTGTGCGTGTTTTCGGATAAACGCGTTAATACGGCTGCGGTAACTTTCGTTTACCAGGAATGTATCCACCGTCTGTCTTCCCGGGGGTAGTTCATCTAAAATGGATACATCCAAATCTCCATAAAGGAGCAGTGCCAAAGTTCTGGGAATTGGGGTAGCAGACATCACAAGCAAATGGGGAGATTTGCCTTTATCCGACAGTTTTGCTCTCTGTCCCACGCCAAAGCGGTGCTGTTCATCCGTTACCACCAGTCCTAAATTATGAAACACCGTTGTCTCGGAAAGAAGGGCATGGGTGCCGATTACAAAATCCACTTCTCCGGACTGGATTTTCTCTCTGGTAAGCCGCTTTTCCTTTGCCGTCATACTGCCGGTGAGCAGACAGACAGAAACCCCAAACTTTTCAAGCAGTACGGACAAACTACCATAGTGCTGTTGGGCAAGAATTTCCGTAGGCGCCATCAATGCCGCCTGCTGTCCGTTTTTCGCCGCCATATAGATGGCCGCCGCCGCTACCATTGTTTTTCCGCTTCCCACGTCACCTTGCACCAACCGGTTCATAGACGCGCCTTTTCCGAAATCTTCCCCTATCTCCCGGATTGCCCGGCTTTGGGCGACGGTTAGTGTAAAGGGCAAGCCTCGGCAAAAGGCTTCCGTATCCCGATAGCGGTAAGGGGGAACTTTGATTCCAGCCCGGGTCGCCCGCATTAGAGCAAGACCTGCAGAAAAGACGAAAAACTCTTCAAAAATCAGCCGTTTTTTCGCTTGCTCCGCCTCGGCCATAGAATTGGGTTCGTGTATGGCGCGGTACGCCTGTTCTGCCGGCAGAATGCCATATTGCCGACGGATTTCTTCCGGTAAAATTTCTGCGGGCGGGTCGCAAATCGCCTATGCTTGCCGCACCGCTTTCAAGACAGAGGCATTGGATAGCCCTGCCGTCAAGGGATAAATCGGCAACACCCGCCGGGTAACCACCGGCGAAGAATCCAAGGTTTCGAACACCGGAGAGGTCATATTATAGCCGATAAAGTCCCCGGAAACTGCGCCATAAAAGATGTACTCTTTTCCGTATTGCAACTGGTCGGCTGTAAATTTCTGATTAAAGAACGTCAGATTCAACCGGGCGGTATGGTCCGCCACCTGCACTTTTGTCAAGTCCAGCCCTTTGCGGATATGGGCGGTGTGGGGCGTGTTCATAACCATCGCCCGGAAACAAGCCGGCACGTCCGGCTCCAACTTATCAATGGTTACAAGTTTTGTTCTGTCCTCATACCCTCTTGGGAAATGGCAAATCAAATCCCCCAAGGTATAAATGTTTAATGCCGCAAACTGCTTTTGTTTTGTCGGCCCTACGCCTTTTAATACCGTTACCGGATCCGTAAGATTTGCCACCGGGACACCTCCTTTGAGTTTTTCTTTAGTATAACACATCTTTTGCCCGGTTTCTACCGCAATTTTCCGGGTTTAGGGGGTTGTGAAACAGGGAAAAATGGTGTAAAATAAGAAAGTTAAAAAGAAAAGGAGGTGCAGATATGGCGCTGGATCCGGAAGAACTGAAAAAACGCCGTCAAAAACGGCTGCAGCAAAAGCAAGAAGCGGCAAAACAGCGAAAAAAAATGATACTGCGTTTGGCCATTGTCGGCGGCATACTGCTCCTTTGTGTGGCACTGGTTTTTGTCTTAACCGACAAAGAATCCGTTGAGCCGACACAAACCCTCCCTTCTGAAGAACCCCTGGACACCCAAGCCGTTTCTTCCCCCACCACCGTTATCCATTTGGCGGCCGGCGGGGATTTGAATATCAACGACCGGGTTGTTGCCGCCGGCGGCAATGACTACGATTACCAAAACGCCTTTTTGGATGTAGGCGGTATTCTTGCCGATGCGGACATCACAGTGCTGAATTTTGAAGGCAACTTCTGCGGCGCTCCCTACGGCAGCAGTACCCTGTCCGCCCCCCAGTCAATGGCCACGGCCTTGCGGGATGTGGGCGTAGATGCTTTGCAACTTGCCAACTCCTACCCTATCAACCAAGGCATGTCCGGCCTTGCCGCCACCATCAATGCCGTACGCAGCGCATCTATGGAACCTTTGGGTGTATATGAAAACCAGGCCGCCCAGGAAGCGGGAAAAGGATTTAGTATTCGGGAAGTGAACGGTATTCGCATCGCATTTGTGGCCTTCACAAAAGGTATGAACGGTATGCGGTTGCCTGCCGGCAGTGAAAATTGTGTGCATGTGCTTTATTCCGATTACGACAGCACTTATCAAACCATTGACACCGAGGGCATCTCCCGGGTTTTGTCACAAGTGGAAAAGGCAGATCCGGACTTGACCGTGGCGCTTTTGCATTGGGGCAGTGAATTTAACAACACCGTAAGCGCCAGTCAGGAGAGAATCGTTAGTTTGCTCCAATCCCAAGGCGTTGACGCCATTATCGGCACCCACTCCCACTACGTGCAGAAGATGGAATTTAACCCGGAATCCGGGCAATTCCTTGCCTACTCTTTGGGGGATTTCTTCTCCGATGCTCAACGGGCAGGAACCGAGTACTCCGTGATCTTGGATTTGGAAATTACCAAAGACAACCGCTCCGGAGATACCAAAATCACAAACTATTCCTATACCCCCATCTTTACCGTATGTGAAGCGGACAAGCCTGCCCGGGTGGTTCGTATCCGGGAAACGATGGAGGCCTACGACCAGGGATATATCGACCGGATTTCCCCGGAAACCTATCATGCTATGACCTACGCCTTGGAGCGGATCGAGGACAGAGTTACGGGTGGAAGCGAATAAAACAAACCTGCTCAATTTTTACTTTTGGTGGAATTGCAATGATTATCGGTTTTTACACCTTCGGGTGCAAAGTGAATCAATACGAAACCCAGGCCATGGAGCAACTTCTTTTATCCAAAGGCCATCAGGTGGGAACTTTCAACCAACCCTGCGATGGTTATGTGATTAATACCTGCTCCGTTACCGCTATGGCGGACCGAAAGAACCGCAGTATGATTCGCCGCTGTCGGCGGGAACATCCGGATGCGGTTTTAGGCGTATGCGGATGTTATCCCCAGCACAGCGCGGCAGTTTTGGCGGGTTTGGGTATAGATGTTATTGGTGGCAGCGGACAACGGGAAGATTTTATAGAAGAAATGATTTCCGCCATTGCCAGCAGAAA
>JAZOXE010000055.1:0-3705 GCA_045659525.1 Faecousia sp.
TTGCGAAAAATGCAAAATTAAATCCCTATGGAGGCCATAGGGATTTTCTTATTTTTTATCCGGTAATTCACTGTATAGGGCACTACCCAAAATCAGCACAGAGCCGCAAATGCCTGCGGCATCCATAGGCTGTTTTAATAAAAGTGCGGAAAGTAAAATTGCCACTACCGGGTCTATGTAGGAAAACACCGCAACGGTTTGGGCATTTAGTTTGTGAATAGCATCAAAATAAAGGGCATAGGAAACGCCGGTATGTAAAATACCAACGGTTAACAAAAGCGCCCACTGTAGCGGTGTCAGCGCGGCGGGGGCAAAACCGTCGGTGATAAGCAGATAAGGAATCAGAATCAGCGCGGAAACGCCCAACTGGAACAGCGTTTTGTCATAGGCGGGCACTGGCGCCAATTTCTTGCTTAAAAGCATTACAGTTGCGTATAAAGTGGCGGCGGCCAAACCGAAGAGAACCCCGGCAAGACCGGAGAACCCGGTTTTCAAAACCCCGGAAACCAGCACCAGCCCCAACAAAGATACTGTTGCGCAGATGATTTTTTTAGGTGTCAATCTTTCTCCCAAAAGGGGAGAGGCCAATACTAAAATGACCGGCGCGAAATAGTAGCAGACCGTAGCGGTGGCAACGGTGGTATACCGATATGCTTCAAATAAAAAAATCCAGTTTGCGCCTAAGGCTACGGCGCAGAGTAAAAGTGTGGGCAAATGCTGTTTTATGATTCCGGGGGATAGGGGCTTTTTGGTTACAAGCGCCACAATCAGGAGAAAAACAGCGCCTAAAAGTCCGCGACAAAAGGCAATCATCGCTGAGGGCAGGGGAATTTGGGTTACGAAGATGCCTACACTGCCAAAAATGACCATGGCGGCAAGCATTTTAATTTTTGCGTTTTGCATAGTTACCTTTCTGCCCAAGGGGGCAATACAGAGAAAGTTTCGTTTTTTCCGTTATAGGGGAAGGAAAGTTGGCAGGAAAAAAGCATGGGGTTAGTCTCCAATGCCCGACTGCCGTATTTATGGTCACCCACCAGGGGAAACCCTCGGCTGGAAAATTGCGCCCGGATTTGGTGACTTCTGCCGGTGTGGAGTCGAATCCGAACCAGAGAAGTTTCTCCGGCGCGCAGGCGGGTATAGGAAAGCCGGGCTTCCTTTACGCCACTGCGCTGCTTTTTTACCACAAAAACTTTGTTTTTGCGGCTGTCCTTAAAGAGAAAATCTGTAAATTCCCCGAATTCCGGTGGTGTACCGTGTACCAAAGCCACATATTCTTTCACCATTAAGCCTTCTTGTATGGCTTTTGAAAGGGTGGCAGCAGAGTTCTTATTCCGGGCGTAGACCATAAGTCCACCCACATTCTTGTCCAGTCGGTGCAAAGGATAAATCTCTCCTCCTAACTGCTCTTTTAGGCGGTCAGCCATATCCTTTTCCGAGTCCAGCCCCACAGGTTTTACTACGACCACTAACCCGGAATCCTGATAAAGCACTTCCATACTTTCACCTCGTTTTCCATACTATATCAAATAATGTTTATCATTGCAAGATTGAATAAGATGGGATATAATAGTCTAAATGTAACGAAAATGAGGACATGCTATGAAAACAGAAGACTTTCAGAAGAAATCTCCCTTGCGGATTTTTCTTCACTATTTCAAAAACCATAAGAAATTATTTGCTTTGGATATTTCCTGCGCGGCATTGGTTGCGGCCATCGACCTTGCATTTCCTCTGGTTACTCGTAATGCCCTCTATGATATGTTGCCGGGAAAACAGTATGAGACTTTTTTTACGGTATTGGGCATTTTGATTGTATGCTACATTCTTCGGTCACTGCTAAACTATACGGTGACCTATTTGGGACATATATTTGGTGTTCGGGTAGAAGCGGATGTGCGGGCGGATTTGTTCCGACATATCCAAAAAATGAATTTTGATTTCTTCGATAGCAACCGTACCGGACAACTGATGAGCCGTATGACGACAGATCTTTTTGAATTGATGGAACTTGCTCACCACGGCCCGGAAGACGTGCTGACGTCCTTTGTGACTATTATTGGCGCGCTGGTGGTAATGGGTACAATCCATTGGCAGTTGGCGTTGGTAGTGGGGCTGATGATTCCGGTTTTTCTGATTATTGTTATGCTACTGCGGGGGCGGATGGATTCTGCATCTAAAAGCGTAAAACAAAAAGTAGGACATATCAATACGGAAATCGAATCCAGCCTGTCGGGCATCCGTACAGCCAAAGCCTTTGCAAATGAAGATGTGGAAATTGCCAGATTTGATGCCGCAAATCGGCAATACCGGGGAGCAAAGCGGACCTTTTATAAGGCAATGGGTATGTTCCACGGCTCAATGGAATTCTTTTTGTGTAGTTTGAATGTGGCGGTCATCGGCGTAGGCGGTTACCTAATTATGAAAGACAAAATGGATTACCGGGATTTGGTGACCTTTACCCTTTACATTGCAACTTTCATTTCACCAATGCGTAAACTTGCAAACTTCTCCGAGTTGTTTGCCTCTGGTTTTGCAGGGCTGAACCGCTTTGTGGAGATTATGCGCACAGAACCTACCATAAAGGATAAACCGGGCGCCCACGAACTGGATAAGGTGGTGGGGGATATTCAAGTAGAAGACGTATCCTTTGCCTACGACGGTACGTTGGATGTAATTCACAATGTTACGCTGCACATCGCGCCCGGAGAAACAGTGGCTATTGTGGGCCCCTCCGGCGGCGGTAAGACCACGCTGTGTCAGTTGATTCCTCGGTTTTACGAGGTATCCGGCGGTAAGATTTCCATTGACGGCTGGGATATCCGGGACGTTACTCAAGACTCTATCCACCGCAATATTGGCATCGTTCAGCAGGATGTTTTCTTGTTTGCCGACACCATTCGGGAGAATATCCGCTACGGAAAACCCGATGCTTCAGAGGAAGAAGTGGTGGCGGCAGCCAAAAAAGCGGAGATTTACGAGGATATTATGGCAATGCCCAATGGCTTCGATACCTATGTGGGCGAGCGGGGAACGCTCTTGTCCGGCGGGCAAAAACAGCGTATAGCCATTGCCCGGATTTTTTTGAAAAATCCGCCGATTTTGATTCTCGATGAGGCAACTTCTGCTCTGGATTCAGTAACGGAGGCGAAAATTCAGAGGGCATTTGACAATTTAGCAGTGGGAAGAACGACGCTGATTATTGCCCACCGGCTTTCCACCATTCGCTCTGCAAACCGGATTGTTTCCATTGCAGACGGCGTGATTACCGAATGTGGAAACCATGAAGAACTGATAAAACACGGTGGCGTATATGCCAGTTTGTACGAAACCCAAGCCGGAAAAAAATAATAATGAAAATTGGGGCATTTTTTACTTGCTATTTTGAAAAAGATGGTGTATAATACCCCAGTAGCCGCCGGTGTGATGGAATTGGTAGACGTAGTGGACTCAAAATCCACCGATAGCGATATCGTGCCGGTTCGAGTCCGGCCACCGGCACCAAAAAAGCAGACACCCCAGAGGGGTGTCTGCTTTTTTCTATGGTGGTCGGACTCGACCCGCAGGTGAGAGTCTGGGGAGCGACCCGACCGCCGCCAGTGGCGGGAGGAGGGAGGGGAGCGAGTGGCCGCGGTCTATATTTTTAAGGCGGCTTTGACCGCCGCCAAAAATATAGGGCACCGCAACAGGACACCCGGCACCAAAAAT
>JAZOXE010000056.1:0-11048 GCA_045659525.1 Faecousia sp.
TATCAATTGTCCTCCTAAGACCGCTTGGCCTCCGACTTCGTTCTTTCATATTTAACCTCTAAAAAGACGTTGCCATATTGATTTATTCTCTTCGGGTGACAGTTCAATCGTTTCCCCATATATGAGCGGAATTTTGCCAACTACACATTCATTAAGGCAAACATATGCATAACCTGCGCTTTGGCCTTGGACAACCGGTGCGTAGGTGAAACCTGATTTGGGTAATACGATTACCGGTTTTTCATTATCAGAAAGTGGGTAAAAAAAACTGTCTTGCGCAATTAAGGAAACTTTCCCTGACTGCCCACTTTCTAAGTCTTCATAACCAAGGCAGTCACCTGCATTAACAATAGAAACGGTCTGGAATGTTGCAAATCCGCTTTCAAGTAATTTTTTGTGGTCAGTCCAATCGTTTGGCGCATTCATAGTCACACAAACAAGTCTACGCCCATTTTGTACAGCGCTGGAAACTAAAATTCGCCCTGCGGCTTTGGTATATCCGGTTTTAACCCCATCTGCACCGTCAACTTGCCACAAAAGTTTATTGTGATTTCGCAATGAGCGGTTTCCTATGGTAATCGTTTTGGTGCTGACGGCTTGACGGAAAATAGGGTTTTGCATTGCATAAGCCGCTAAAACTGCCATATCATGAGCAGTTGAATAATGCCCGGGACTGTCTAATCCGTTGGGATTTTCAAAATGCGTATTCTTTAATCCCAAGGCGTGTGCTTTGTCATTCATCAGTTCCGCAAAGCCTTCCACTGTGCCGCCGCAATAAATGGCTAATGCCACTGCTGCATCGTTACCGCTGTGTAACATCAATCCGTAAAGCAATTCCTGAATGGTAAGCACTTCTCCCTCTTTTAGGTATATAGAGGAACCTTCAATGCCTACCGCTTCCTTGGGAATACGCATACGGTCCAAAACATTACACTGTTCGCATACAATCAACGCTGTCATAATTTTTGTTGTGCTAGCGATTAAACTTCTGGAATCGGCGTTCTTTTCAAACAATGTGCGTTCGGTTTGTGCATCATACAAAATGCCGGATTTTCCGGAAATATCTTGTGCGTTACAGGGAAAAACCAGGATAACAACCAGTATTGCGGCTGTTATCCCGGTGAAAAGTTTTCTCATATCTTTCACCTCAGGATAGCATTTCCCGAGGAGATATGTTTATTCCGCTTTTTTGTCCAGTCTGGAGTCAATAAATGTAGAAATTCTGTCCAAAGTATCCGGAATCATTTCTACAAGACGGTCAACTGTGGTGTTTGCGGCTTCTGCAACCGGAAGCATCCGCACACTGCCTTCTTTTACAATCAAGAAAGCAACCGGCGTTACTTTAACGCCTGCGCCTACGCCACCACCAAAGGGGTTTTCTTCCTTGTTTACATTTTTGGAAACGTAGTCAGAGCCACCGCCACCAAAGCCGACACTAACCTTGGAAACGGGAATTACTGAAATTCCGTCAGGCAGAAGAATCGGATCTCCTACCACAGAGTTTACATCCACCATTTCCCGGATTTTAGCAATGGTGTTTTCTAACATATTGGGTAATTTTTGACTCATTTCTTGGTACCGCCTTTTCTTTGATTCTTAATGGTTAAATATTCCCGCAATGCTGCAATTCCATACTTACAAAGCCGCCAAATTAAAATCCCGGCAGGCATACCAAATTCCAGCAGTGCATAAATTTTTATTTCAGAAGATGTGAAGTCGGAAAAAACTTGGATATCTCTATTTTTAATTTTAAAATGCTCTTCCAAATACGGAATCAAATTCCCAACACTTGCCCACGCCTTCCCGTAGTTAATAGCCAAATCGCAGGGGTCATCGCTGGCCAGTGTGATTTTTAGTTCCAAAATCTTAACCGTCACACGACTGTGAAAGTCTTTGATAAATTCCAGTATGACGTGGATTATGGGTTTAAAATCGCTGGCCTTTCCACCTTGCGTGATTTTGGGTCCGGAACTTTTTGCTTTTTTCTTTTGTTTACTTTTGTTCTTCTTATCCTTAAATAAACGAATAGGAAAGTAAAACAGCCAGACACCCAGCCACGTCTTTAACCCATCTTCATTAAATTGGATACGAAAGGATATAGGCAAAAATAAAAGAAAAAGGATTACTGCCAGCGCAATCAGAAACCCCATCAGGCTTCTACCTCCTCCGGTGTAGGCGCAGTGTTTTCTTCCGTTGTTTCTTCCACTATCACCGGTTCACCCAAACTGACTTTTTCAATGGACGGTAGTTCGTCCAAGGAAGTCAGGCCGAAAGTCCGAAGAAAGTTTGGCGTGGTGCGGTATTGGATCGGCCTGCCGGGGACGTTCAGTCTACCGGCATCTTCAATCAGTTTTTTGTTGATCAGCGCAGAAATAGAATAGGAACTGTCCACGCCTCTGATTTGTTCTACCATGGCCTTTGTAGCCGGTTGATAATAGGCGATAATTGTCAGTGCCTCTAATTGTGAAGAAGTGAGTTTCGGCGGTTTTCTGGTCTCCAGCGCCTTGGTGATATAATCTGCCATCTCACCGGAAGACACCATCTGATATCCGTCTTCCAAAGTGAGAATCCGAATCCCTCTGCGGTTAAAGGAAAGTTCATCGGCAAGGGCTTGGGTTGCATGACGGATTTCATTTTCATCTATCTCTAACGCCATAGAAAGCCGGGAAACTTCTACCCGCTCACCGGCTGCAAATAAAACTGCTTCTATGGCTCTTTGTAATTCTTTTTCTTCCATTAAGTTGTCTCCTCCGTCATTGCGTCCGGTTCTTGAATTAACCGTACGTTCGGATTTTCTCCGGAAATATCCTCTTCCAAGGAAACGGAATTGGTTTTACACAGTTCCAAAATTGCAAGAAAAGTTGCAACGACTTCGGAACGCGTGCGATTTCCCCGGAATAAATTCTTCAATTTTTCGACACCTTTTAGTATGAGTGTTCTGACAACGTCTTTTGCTTTTCGGGTTACCGGATAGGGCTCCTTACCTACGATTCCTTTGAAGTTTACAGTCGGTGGGGGCAACCGTCGCAAATTGCGCTGAGAAATTTCTTCCAAAGCAAGCAGCATATCTTCCGGTTCGTGCTGATAGCGGTATGTGCTGTCCCGGCGCAAAGGCTCCGGTTGTTTGACAAAAATACAGCGTCCAACTTCATTTAGCGGCTCTAATACTGTAATTGCAACGCGGATTTGTTCCATTGCTTCTCTGCGCTGACGTTCAACCAAAGACTGACGGAGTAGATCCAATTCGCTTTCCGCTTCGGCGGCCTCTGCGGCAGACAAAAGCATTTTGGTTTTAAACAGCATCAAGTGAGACGCCATAGTGATAAATTCACTTGCAATCTCCATATCCAAGCGCTTCATTTCATCCAAATAAGCAAGATACTGCTCTAAAATTGCAGTGATGGATACGTCTTGAATCTCTATTTTATTTTTACTGAGAAGCAGAAATATAACATCTAAAGGCCCTTCAAAATCCTCCATTTCCGCGCTGCGGGAACGGACGATTCCTTCCAGGTGATACTTCGGTTCACTCATAATTATCCCTCAAAAGACTTTTGCTATATTTTGCAAATATTATACCACTTAATTCCCTTTCCTGCAAGTATTTCTGCAAAAATACACGGGGATTGCAATTCTCGACAAATTATGCTATAAATACTTTATAAAGTTTAGGGGGATATGATATGGCAAAACAAAACAAACGCTATGAACAGATGCAGTGGTATATGACTTATGCCCTGGTGGCTGATTTGGCGCTGTTCATTTTATATTTGATATTCGCTGGGTTCGGAATTATCTGGTTAAAGGCAATTACTGCAATATTAGCGATTATATTATCCGGCGCTTGCCTTGGCTTTTTGTACCTCACAAAAGAACTTCTGAAAAGACGCAGTTTGTGGATGAGTACCGCCGCCGCGGCAATTATTGTTTGCATCTTGTTTTCACTGATTCTTAACTTCCCCCGGCCGAACACATACCATATCCCGGAAAGTGCATCGGCTGTGACAAAGCAAATCAATAACATATAATACAATCCCCGACAGTATGAAACTGCCGGGGATTTTTTAGTTGGTTCTTCCTGTTAAACTCTTGGCAAGTTCAACCATATATGCATTATCCTGAAATACGGATAATGCGTTAATGGCTATATCGGTATGTTCTTTTACCAAAATATCACACTTGTCGACGCCGTAGATGTGAACAAAAGTATTCTTGTTTGCGTCCGTTCCAACGGATTTACCCATTTCTTCGGCGTTACCAATGACATCAAGCATATCGTCACGAATTTGGAATGCAAGTCCTAAATGTTTTGCAAATTCATCGGCGGCATCTATCTGTTCCTGACTGCCTTCGGCCGCAACAACACCTAAAACGCAGGCTGCGCGGATCAACGCGCCGGTTTTCCGGGATTGGATATCCAAAACATCTTGCGGTGTGCACTGCCGTGTTTCACTTTGTATGTCAAGCACCTGACCACCCACCATACCCAGTTCTCCGCTGCGCAGCGAAAGTAACCGCACTGCTTCAACTCTTGCCTGAGGGCTGCAGGGGGCTTCAGATAGGAAGCGAAAAGCAGAGGTAAGTAATGCATCTCCTGCTAAAACGGCAATGGCTTCACCATACACTTTGTGGCTTGTAGGTTTACCCCGGCGAAAATCATCATTATCCATACAAGGTAAGTCATCATGAATTAAACTGTATGTTTGAATCATTTCAACGGCCGCGGCAAATGGAATGGCATTTTCCCAGTTACCACCGCACATTCTGCAGAAATCCAGTGTGAAAATTGGTCGGATACGTTTTCCACCAGCCAGCAAACTATACCGCATGGCATCAAAAATAATTGTCTGCGGTTGGTCTTTATACTGGAAGCACTGTTCCTGCAGGTAGTTCTCAATGTAATTTTTATACTGTTGGGTTTGCTGGATAAAATCACTGCTCATCTATAAAGTCCTCCTCTTTTGGAGAGCCGTCTGCGGCGGCAGTAATTTTTTTGATCTGCAACTGTGCTTCATCTAAAAGTTTTCCACAAGCCTCAATAAGCGCAGTTCCCTCCTGAAACAGTTTCAGCGATTCTTCCAAAGGGGCATCTCCCCTCTCCATTGCCCGAACAATCTGTTCAAGGCGTTGCATATTCTCTTCAAATGTTTTGCTTTTCTGATTCATACAGAGCCTCCTCAATCGCCTTAGCCTCTGCAAGCACCACTCCGTCGCGAACGGATATGGAAAGTTGCTTGCCCGGAGTTACTTGTTTTACACTACAGATAACCGAACCGTCATCATCTGTTACCATAGAATATCCCCGCGCCAACACTTTTAACGGGCTCATAGCATCCAGTTTTGAAGCGAAGGAGATAAAACGGTTTCGCTGAACATCAATTTTATGGTGTGCAAGAGAACCCAAACGGGTTTTTAGCAAGGCTAAATTTTTTTCTTTTTGCTGTATATATGCTTGTGGACTTTGCATCGCTGAACTTTCAGAAATAATTTTCAGGTGTCTGCGCGACGTCTGTAACTGTCTGTTCAAGGCGAAAGTCATAGACTGCATAATGCCATCCAAATTTTGTCGCAGGGTACCTTGATCCGGAACTACGAGTTCGGCTGCATTTGATGGCGTAGCCGCCCGCAAATCAGCCACATAATCGGAAATTGTAACGTCAGGCTCGTGTCCAACAGCAGAAATTACCGGAATTTCCGAATGATAGATAGCCTTTGCCACCACTTCTTCGTTAAATGCCCAAAGATCTTCCAAGGAACCACCGCCGCGACCGACAATCAATACATCTGCAAGATTATGAGCATTGGCATAAGCGATTGCCGCTGCGATTTCACCAGGGGCTTCTGCGCCCTGCACCCGAACAGGAAGTAATTTTACCTGTGTTAAGGGATAACGCTTGCGCAGAATACGCAACATATCGTGCACAGCCGCACCTGCAGAACTTGTAATAATTCCGATAGTTCCCGGATATTTGGGTAACAGCTTCTTATGCTCCGGGTTAAAATAGCCTTGAGCCGCTAACTTTTCTTTTAGCCTTTCAAATGCCGCGTTTAAGTCGCCTTCGCCATCGACAGCCATAGCGGTACAGTATAATTGATATGCGCCATCACGGGGATAAACAGAAATTTTTCCCAGAGCAATAATCTTTACGCCGTTCTCCGGTTTGAATTTGAGTCTTATCCCATAATTACGAAACATCACGCATTTGAGCGCGGAAGTTTCATCTTTCAAAGTGAAATAGTGGTGGCCGGACGGATAGAGTTTGTAGTTGCTGATTTCTCCGCAAACAGCGACGTTATCCAGCAGCGCATCTTTATCCAGCATACTGCGGATGTATTCATTTACTTGTGCAATAGAAAGTACTTGCCGGGACATTACGACCCCTCCCCTATTCTGTGGGCAAGTATAGCGACGCCTAATGCGTTATCGGTTGAATATTGTGGCGTTGCAAATATCGGATTAACCCGACTTAATACGGAGCGCATCATGGTGTTTGCCGTAACCCCGCCGGAAAAAACAACAGGCAAACCGGGATATTTCTTAATTGCGTCCTGCGTAGTACGGCAAACTACATCGGAAATGCAACGTAAAACATAACCGGCAGTTTCTTCTTTTGAGTTGGATTCACAATACTGCATAACCTTATTCTGAACACCAGATAAAGAAAATAACAAATCCAGACTCTTTATCTTAAAGAAATCAGTTTTTTCTGCGTCTAAACTTAATTTGTCCAGTTCTTTTCCGGCAGGAAAACGACATCCCAGCAAAATACCGGTACGGTCAATCAACTGACCGGCAGAAATGTCTGTAGAACCGCCGATTTTTGTGCATTTTACGTTTTTATTTTCCGGTTCAACCAGAAGAAGTTCTGTTGTTCCACCGGACAAATGCCAGGCAAGGTGGGCACAATCCAGCAAATCCAGTCTGTTGGCGCTCCAAAGGGCAGATGCGATGTGTCCTTGCTGGTGAGATACTTGAATCAGAGGGACTTTTAACGCATCTGCAAGCAATTGACTGTGGGAAATACCCACCAAGAAGCAAGGCATATAACTGCCTTCAACTTCCCGTGGTTTTGTGCTGACGCCGATTGCACTGATAGATTCAGTTTCAATCTGGGAAAAAAGCCTGCCGGATAGTTCTGGCAGGCTATTTGTATGGTGAAATACAGCGTCACTTTGGCGCAAACCTAATTGCCCCTCTTTCACCGGCAATAGTTTTGAACAGTTGATTCCCAAATCACCGTCATAATAGGCAATAGATGTTGTGTAGTTGCTTGTGTCAAAACCTATGGTAGCCATTCGTTTCCCCCATTGCAGGATTCCCGGGCAAATGCACCCAAAATGCCATTAACAAAAGATGATACCTCTTCACCGTCGTAAAGTTTCACAATCCGAACGGCTTCTGAAATTGCTACGTTTACCGGAACATCCTCCACATAAAGACATTCAAAAATTGCAAGTTGCATTACGGTGCGTGCCAGTCTTGAAATCCGGGATACATCCCAGCCAATGGCGTACTTTTGAATGATGTTATTTAAGTCGTCCGTGCGATTGGAGACGCCGGATACAACGCTGTTAATATAGGCCGTTTGCACCTTTGATGGACGTTCTGTATAGACTGGATTCTCCGGCGCAAGTTTACCGTAATAATCTTTGTCCAGTCTGGTAGCTACAGTTTGTTCCGGTTCCTCACCGGTAAAATCACGGCCGTAAATTAGATGTACTGCCAATTCTCTGGCATTTGCTCTTGTCATAGCGCGCCTCACTGATTGCTAATGCCACAAACATTAATGTTCATAGACAAAACTTTTACACCGGCCATCGCTTCCAGCGCGGCAGTTGCGGCAGCCTGGGCAGTCTTCGCAACATCAACAACACTCTGACCGTAGGCAACGGTAATATTGCAGTCTACAGAAAGTTCGTTATCCTGATTGATGGCGATCTTCATACCTTTGGCCCAACTCTTTTTTCCGATTAATTCAGCAATATCGGCGCCAGGCTTCACGTTAAGACCAACCACACCCTCAACATCGATAACAGCGTGCTCAACAATGGATGCAATCACGTCTTCAGAAATCATAACACTGCCGTTATCCAGCGTCTGTGTAATATACTGTTTATTATCTGCCATGAGAAAATCCTCCTGAAAGTATGATAGTACACTTATTTTGTTTATTGTACCACATATTCCAAAAAATACAACCATTTTCTTTTTGTGAAAAGATTCCCCAGAGGTATAAATCCTCTGGGGAATTGATCATTGGACCTCCACAACGCGAATGTCATCCATAGTGTAACTGGATTGATTTAGTACGACATCAGCGATTACTGCCACATCGTTCTGTGTCAAACCGCCTTCCGGCGATGCAACGGCAACGGAAACACCCTCATCACCGATGTATGTGACGCAATCTGTATAACCTTTTGCGATAATTAAACTTTCAATCTGCGCTTCACAAAGCGCTGTTTGCACAATATTTTCTAGTTGCGCACCGGATTGAGAAGTCTGCGCGTCTTCACTATAAGCCATGGCTTCCTGAAGTAAGGAAACTGCACTGTCTCTTGCCTGCTGTCTTGAAAGCCTTACGGCAGCAAAATAGTCGGTTGCAGTATCCTCTGCAGAAACAAGGCTGTCACTTGCTGAATTATCTACGGACATAACTTTCTCGCTGTCCAATGTGTCTACCAGGTTCATGGTTGCCTGGTCTTCACCATAGGCCCAGTTTACGTAAATACCGGCGCATACTGTAACCAGCACCGCCGCGGCCATCAGATTTTTCTTCCATGTCTTCATACTATGAATCCTCCATTCAATTCATTTTTAAAACTGATATTTTGTCTGCCCCTAAACCGGTTACGTTGGAAACTGCTTCTACGATAGATAGTTGCACAGCCGGGTTATCTGCGCCTTTGCATACGATAATTGCGCCACGATAAATCGGAGCATTTTCCTGTTTTACAAGACCGGATTCGTTTCGGCTCGCGTCGGTAATCAGTACCGTGTCCGTTGAATTGCTGCCGGAATCTTCTTGATATACATATTCCTTACTGCTTGCTTCGCTTAAATAGACGCTCACTTCCCCTGCACCGCTAATTTTACTTAAAATTCTTGATAATTTGTCAGATGTAGATTCCTCTTGTACAACATTGATTTCCGGTAAAATCACGTTGGATTGCTTATCTTTTTTCTCGCTTGGAATGTTTATTATTAAAATTCCTGCCGTCAAAACTATAAGAATGTATTTATATTTTTTAAGGGCATCGATAAGTTTTGATTTTATTGCCTTTTGTTCCATATTTGGTGCTCCTTTGGGATACCTAAATCATTGGTAATTTTTTCCGACAATATACCTTTGCTATACGGTGAAACCTCCCCCAATATGGATATTTCATAAGGAACAGTGGACTCGCTGCTTTCAAATATAATCTGCGCATCCACGGTTACACCATAACTTGCGGCTTTATCCTCAATATATTCTTCGCACTGCTCTTTTATGATAGTTTGTACCGCATAAATTGTGTCTTCTTTTCCTGCTTGCGCGGCATCTGCACTATCAAGTTCTATATCATGAATATAATCGCTCCAGTTTTTAATTTGAAAGCCGGTTATAGGTGCAATAACTGTGACCAAAATGAACAGTCCTGTTAAAAGTTTTGTAATTTTTCCATGAAAGTCCTTTTTTTGAAAAATTGTCCGAATACAGCCGCACAGAATCGCGGCAGCTGTAACGGAAAGTAAATATGCTCGAATACTATCCATTATGTAATCCCCCGCATAAAACAAACTGTGCTGACTAATAAGAGCAGACATACGGAACTTACCATTCCCAGTATCAAACCCATACTGCCGGATATATCTTCAATAAATCCACTGGACTGCTTACAGTCGAAAACGCTGCACATTCCACCGGTTAATTTTAACATAAGGTATTGAGCACCGATTTGTATAAACGGTCCTATCCAAACGGACATTATGGCAAGCAGTCCATACACGCCGGCGGCACTTTTCATAACACCTGCACTGACAAGCACCGTTTCCGATGCGTCTGCAATGATACCACCAACTACAGGCACCATACCGGATATTGTCAATTTTGCGGCTCTTACTGCGGCCGCATCTGCTGTGCCGCTCACAACACCGGTGATTCCCATATAACCGATAAAGGTGTACAAAACGGTTTTAATTCCCCACGTACAGAGCCATTTAATGAACTTTTGAACTTTTTCCAGTAATGTGTCCTGTGTTGCCCTTGCAGCAATGCAAATACATAAATGAACATATACTGCCGGCAGCAGCAGTTTGGATATGGCTTGGGTAAGAATTGTAATGAAAAACACAGAACCGGCGTACAATGCCGCTGATGTTGTGATACTTCCCTGGGCAGCCATACTTGCAGTCATTACCGGAAGTAATAATTTTCCGTATTCACTCAATTCGTTAATTGTATCCCCGCCTAAGTGTATAAGCGTATTGGTTGCGCTAAAAAGAATGACAGCAATTGTGACAGTTCCTGTCAGTTCTGCGATTGTTGCCGCTTTTTCGGATAGGATTTTTACAAGCGTAATAAACAGACATATTCCAACCAGTGATAAACACACATTCATTGCTTCTGCAAAACTGGGTTGAAAATTTGAAATCGCCGACTTAATTATAAACCAAAGTCCTTCTGAAAAGGTTTCCGTTTCCTTGGGCATATATTCGGAGATGTCGATCTTTGACAGCTCGCCCTGGGGTATCTTGCCCTTTGTTCTTTCAAAATACGAAATATAATTTCTGAGCATCAGATTAAACTGATTGTTGGGCGTTCTGCCCTCCGCCTTTGAAATATAAAGCAAACGGCGCATAAGATCGTCCGACAGCTTTACCGAAATTTCGGGTTGTTGTTTCATTTGTTTTGTCCTCCCTTTATATTCGCCTCAACAAGAGCGGTAAAATTAGCCGACGCCATATCTGCCGCCGCTTTGACCTCCTCGTGAGTAAGCGGCGCACCGGACATTCCCGCCGCGGCGTTTGAAATCATTGAGATACCGCATATTCTGTATCCCGCGTG
>JAZOXE010000057.1:0-11827 GCA_045659525.1 Faecousia sp.
GCTTATAAGCAAAGATTCGGCCACCCTCCAAGAGCGGACGCGCAACGTTATAAAGATAAAAAATAAGGCAGCATCGCTGCCTTATTTTTTATTTACTATCAGGGTTTACCCTGCCACCGGCGGTTATAAGTACCGGACAAGTCCTCAATTTTAGACGGTTTTACCTCTTTTTTCACTTTGGAATTGGAAATGCGCTGCTGAAGCAATTCATAGAACAAATCTTCATCCATAGGCAGCGTGATCTCTTTGCCGGTCCAATCAGACAAAAATGCAGCGTTGGAAATTGTCAAGCCGTTGATGCCTTCATAGCCGGAACTAATCAGTTCTTCGCCCTCTAAAATATGGTTAACAAAGTTCTGGAAAATACCAACGTGGGCAGGACCACCGTCCTCAATCACAGTCTCCTCCACGCTAAAGGGAATTTCTGCAAATCCCTGGTCACTGGTACGGTTCACTTCCCGCTCCGGTGTCTCCAGTTTCCAGAATGTCAGTTTTGTACCTTCTACAACAATTTTACCGCGGTCACCGGTGATTTCCAAACGATTGGTACCGGGGTACTCGCCGGTTGTGGTAATAAAGCAGGCAGACGCGCCGTTTTCATACTCTGCAGTAATGGTGACGTCATCTTCCACTTCGATGTCGTGGTATTTGCCTACATTACATTTTGCGGAAATACTCTTGGGCATTCCGAAAATCCACTGCCACAAGTCCAGTTGGTGGGGGCACTGATTCAGCAGCACGCCGCCGCCTTCCCCCGCCCAAGTTGCACGCCAAGAGCCACTGTCATAGTATGCCTGGGTACGGTACCAGTCCGTAATAATCCAAATTAAACGCTTGGGTTCACCGATATCGCCATTAAGCACCATCTGACGCACTTTCTGATAAAGGGGATTGGTTCTCTGGTTAAACATCAGGGCAAAAACCTTTCCGCTCTTCTTTGCGGCTTCATTCATTTCCCGTACTTTTTTGGTGTAAACACCAGCGGGTTTTTCACTGACTACGTGATAGCCCTTTTCAAAAGCCTCAATAGCAATCACCGGGTGCAAATAGTGGGGTGTTGCAATGACTACCGCATCACATACATGAGCATCCAAAAGAGCATGGTAATCTTCAAACTGCTGTACGCCGGTGCCCAAATGTTCGGCAGCCCACTCCAACTTGGTCGCATCCTCATCACAGACTGCTACTAAAGTCATGTTCTTTACGCAGTTGTCAACAATGTGCTTGGCATGGGCAGAACCCATATTACCCAGTCCGATAATGCCTACTTTCAAATTATTCATAACTCAATCCCTCATCATCCAAAATCTTCTTCAGCGCGGCTACTGCTGCGTCAAAGGCTTCCCGGTTGGTGTTATAAATGACTTCCTTGTCACGGTTCATGCTAACTTCATCTACGATACCGCCGAAGGTTTTCAGGTGGGGTTCAATGGTAAGCATTGTGTTATCGTGATCCTTTGCAAAATCTTTCAAAATTGCGGCAACATTACCGTCGCCCACTCCCACCGGAACAACACTGCCATTTTCTTTCAGCGCGTCTTTCATATGGAAGTATGCAGTGCGATCTTTCAATTTGGGGTAAATCTCCAGAGGATCACAACCGCACTGAATGAAGTTTGCGGGGTCGAAGATGAACTTCATCTTTCCGTCAAAGGCATCCATCAGTTCCAGAACACGGCTGTCTACATCACCATAGATATCCTTTTCGTTTTCGTGATACAAAGTAATACCAGTGCCCTCTGCAATGCGCAACATTTCGTTCATGGTGTTCATCACAAATTCACGGTAATCGGCAGCATCCTCATCCTGGGGCAAAATTACGGAGAACATCCGAATACGGGTTGCGCCCAGAATTTTTGCCACTGCCAATGTATGCAAGAACAGAGCAATATGCTGTGTGTAATCATCCTTCGGGGTGAACTTGCCGATGCAAGAACCAATGGTAGTTACGGTAATTCCCGCCGCATCCAATTGTTTCTTGTACTCAATTACTTTTTCAAGCGGTGTGTTACAGATATTCACATCATCCACAAAACGGATTTCCATATGGTGGATATCGTTTGCCAGCAACGCGTCGATTTGTTCCTGCAACGGTTGACCTGCTTCGTCTGCAAACGCACTCAATACAAATTTGCTCATAGTTTCCATATACCTCCAATTTATTGGTTAGCCGTATTGTAACAGATAATTTTCCATATGTAAATACAAAAAAGTGCTTGAAATATTAAAAATATTGTCATATACTATATTTAATAGGTTTATATATTGAAAAAGGGGTTGCCCATATGCATATGAAAGAGGGTTCTGCGCTGAATAACGCAGATTTTACCATATTCCATACAGTAAGTCCCACTTTTCGCACTTTCGACTTTCACGCCCATGACTATTTTGAAATTTTTTGTTTTCTCGCCGGTCATGTTCAATATCACATTGAAGACAGAATCTACTCCCTTGCTCCCGGGGATTTACTGGTAATTCCTCCTTCTATCATGCACCGAGCAGTTATTATTGATGAAAACGCAACCTATGAACGGATTGTATTAACACTTTCCGGTTCATTTTGCTCTCAACTTGTCCAGGGGCTACGTCATCCCTTTCTTAATCCGCAACCCCAGCCCGTTCGAGTACATCTGAATGATGAGGAATTAGCCGATTACAGAAAAGATACAGACAAACTTTTGCAGTTACCTGATAACGTATCCGGGCGACTGGCCCGGGACAGTATCTGCACTTTACTTCTTCTTCAGTTCCAAACTTATTTTCAGGAAATTTCATTCCCGGAAGATTCTCCTGTACAACAAATTCAGGAAATTATCCGCTATATCAACAGTCACTACACCCAAGAACTGTCATTAGAAGATATTGCTGCTCATTTCTATATCAGCAAATCCCATCTTCTGCGGCTGTTTAAGCGCCACACCAACGCAACCGTTCATAATTATATTTGCGCAAAACGCATTTTACTGGCAAAAAGTCTGCTAAAAGACGGCGTTCCTGTTGGACAAGTATGTAATCAATGCGGTTTTCGTTCCTATCCTTGTTTTTATCAAGCCTTTGTACGCAGTGCCGGTACTTCCCCTATGCAATTTATTAAAACAAATCGAGAATAAATTTATCGAAAAGGACTGGACTTCCATTTTTTTCTATGGTATGATGTGCATGAATAAATTTAAGGTGGGATTTTGGTGAAAAAACTCTTCGGACAAATCGGACGCCTCAAACCCGAAAAAATCCAAGAATATTGCGAACTCCACGCAAAAGTCTGGCCCGGCGTGTTGAAAACCATTTCTGACTGTAATTTGAAAAACTACTCCATTTTCCGTCATGGTGATATGGTATTTAGTTATTTTGAATATACAGGCACAGATTACGACGCCGATATGGATAAGATGGCGCAAGACCCGGTAACCCAAGAATGGTGGACTTACACCAAACCCTGTTTTGTAAAATACGCTTTTTCTGATTTGAGCGAATTTTATCATGATATGGAATGTATTTTCCATTATGAATAAGGAGGAAACATATGAACTACGGCAAGAAAGTTTGGATTTTCCCGGATGCGGAACTGCCCCCTGAAGGCGTAAATATCATCCCGGGACACGAATCCGTTATCATCACCAACGTGACTGACAGCGTTGCCAATGTGAAAATCACCTTGATTTACGACTGTAAAGACCCGGTGAGTTTTCAAGTGACCGTTGATGCTATGCGGGTACGTTGCCTGCGCACCAACGAAGAAAAAGACTTTGGTCCCTACACTGCAGAATTTGGCGCACAATACGCTATCATGCTGGAAAGTGACGTTCCCGTTGTTGCCCAATATGGCCGCGCGGAACCCAGAGAAGTAAACTTCTACACCACCCCCGGATATTGCGAATAATTAAAATTTACATAAGTTAAGGAGTTATTGAAATGGAAAGAATTTGCATCCCTGATTACGAGTACAAAGAAAGAGTACAGCGTTGTGCCGCTATTTTGCGCCGTGAAAATCTTGACGTTCTGATTGTTAACGGTAACGAAGCGGACTACGCAAACCCCCGTTACTTCTCCGGCTTCTGGCCGCTGTTTGAGCGCGCCGGCGTTGCCATTGCCGCTAACGGCGATGCAGCCCTGATGGTAGGTCCGGAATCCTCTGTTTTCGGCGCTGACCGGAACAAACTGGACAAGATTTTTACCCTCCTTGCATACCGGGAAGGCGCAGACCCTGCCTACCCCGAACTGAAGCCCGACAGTTTCCACGATGTGTTTAAGTCTTTGGGAATCTCCGGTGAGCACCTGCGTATCGGTATTGCCTCTTTCCTGGACACCTCCGTTACCATTTTTAACGCCATCCGCGACGCTTTCCCCAAGGCCGAACTGATTAACGCCGGCCACGTTATGGTGGAACTGCGGAAAATCAAGTCCGAAAACGAACTGAACTGTCTGCGGGAAGGTTACCGCATCGCTGACCTGGCTACCCAGGCCGTTATGCAGGAAATTCACCCCGGTATGACAGAACTGCAGGCCGTCGGTATTGCGCAACGGGTTGTATATGAAAACGGCGCAGAATATGAAGGTCTGCCTATGTATGTTTTCTCCGAAGCCTCTACCCGCCACGCCATCTCCCGTTCTTCCTACCGTCAGTTCCAGAAGGGTGACATCGTTCAGTTGAACCTGTCCGCCAAAATTGACGGCTACTCCGCTGCCGTTGGCTATCCCATTTGCTTGGGTAAACTGGAAGGCGAACGCCGGGATACCGTTCAATTCTGCCGCGAAGCCCACGCCTGGACCTGCCAGCAGGTAAAAGCCGGTGTAGAAGCCTGCGATATCGCAAAGCGTTTCTACAAGTATTTCGTTGACGGCGGTTACGAAAAGAACTATGTATACGGACCGCTTCACGGCACCGGTATGATCGAAGTGGAAGCCCCCTGGGTGGAAACTTCTTCTGACTACATTCTGATGCCCAATATGACTTATCAGGTTGATACCTACATTTCCGGTGACACCTTCGGTGTTCGTTGGGAAAAGGGTATCGTTGTTAAGGACGGCGGTTTTGAACTGCTGTCTCCGGAAATTCCCGAAATCTGCCCCGAACTGCACTTCTAAATTAACACACATCCCCACAGAATCCATCTGTGGGGATGTATCAAATAAGGAGATATTATTATGCAATTAGTAGATATGTTCTATGATGAAATCGCCGATGCCGCAAAACGGAAAGTCCCTTTTATCATCCCCATCGGCACCATTGAATACCACGCCCACCATGCTTCCTGTGGTACAGACACCATGGTAATTACCGGCTGTATGCGGGAACTGGAAAAGGAAAAAGAAATTGTGGTATGTCCTCCCATTTGGTATGGCGTAGCGTCTTATGCGGTTTGCGGCCCCCGTCCCGGGCACATTCACGTGGATGAAGATGCCTATGCAGATTACATCTATAACATCGTAAAATCTATGGTATACGGTGGCATTAAGAATATCTATCTGGTTCCCCACCATCAAACAGAGGGCGCAGGTCTAATGCCCATGACCATTGCCTGCCATAAAGCCGCAAAAAAAGTGGCCATGGAGTATATGGAAGACACCCAAGGCAAAGGTTGGTGGGGCAGTGATAACCAGGCTACCTATTATGAAGATATGGGTAGCGAAGATGATCCCTTCTCCTATGTGAAAGTCATTCCCCTTATTGGCGCTGATGCCCAGCGCAAGTGCGGTGGATTTGACCACGCAGGCAAATGGGAAACCAGCCTGATGATGGGAACTTGGCCCGAAAACGTAGATTTAAGCCGTTGCGACCGGAATACTGAGTGGTTTGCAAAGAGTGCTGTGGAAGCATCGGAAGAAACCGGCAAACACATGGTTGCCTGCACACTGGAATGGCTGCGGGAAGCCATCCAATAAGGAGTGTATCATATGAAAAAAATTAAAGTACAAATGGTCACTGCTGAAAACTTTGCACCTTTTGGTTCTGTGATTGAAACCGAGGGTAAGGCGTACGGCGGAGAAGCAGGAATGTATAAATGGTATGAAAAACTATCAGAAGTAAACGATGCCCAAACCGTATCCGTTAACCTGCTTACCGCTATTCAGAGAGATTACGTCTTCCAGAAATTTGAATCCCATGCCCGGACAACAGAGACTGTTTTACCCCTTACCGGTGGTTTGGTGGTTGCCGGTGTGCCTGCAGGTGAAGTAACCGAGGATAGAGTTCAGGCTTTCTATGTGCCCGTGGGCAAAGGCATTTCCTGGGCTCCCGGTGCTTGGCACTATGCTCCCTTCCCCATTGGTGGAGATGCCACCTGTGCTGTGATTTTCCGTCACGGAACCGGCGCTGACGACGCTGTGTTTGATAATCTCCCGGAGGAAATGGGTTTTGAATTGTAATATGACAGAACAGGAAAAGTGTGATAACGGACTACTGTATGACACAACTTTTCCCGGCCGGGAAGAAATGCATTTGGTCTGTGCGGATTTGTGTTACGATTATAATCACACCCGCCCTTCGGATATGAAAACCCGGGAATCAATCATTCGAAAACTCTTTGGAAAAGTTGGCGCAAATCCCTATATTGAACCGAACATCTTCTGTGGATTCGGTTTTAATATCAGCGTAGGCGATAACTTTTTTGCCAATAACAACTGTATTTTCGTAGACCCAGGCAAAATCACATTCGGCAACAACGTTTTTATTGGGCCGAGTTGCGGTTTTTATACCGCGCATCATCCTGTTGATGCGCAGATGCGCAATGCGCTACTGGAGCAGGCATTGCCTATTACTGTAGGAGATGATGTCTGGATCGGCGGCGGTACAGTGGTTGTTCCCGGTGTCACCATCGGTAGTGACGTAGTGATTGGTGCCGGCAGTGTTGTCACCAAAGACATCCCCGACCACGTGGTCGCCTGCGGTAATCCCTGCCGCGTTTTGCGTCCCATTACAGAATCCGATAAGAAACCAAAATAACAAAAACGGAGTGCCCTTGGCACTCCGTTTTCTCATTTATAAAATCTTAATTGCTTCTTCCAGTTCGCCTAAATCCCATAGCAGGGTGCTGGCAATATATTTATCCCGGATATCCTTTGTCATGGTAAATGTTTCTTTGACTTGATCATTGGTAACTCCGAAATCCGAAGGCGATGTTGGCGCACCGATGGTTTTCATAAAGGAAAGAAGTTGCTCATAGGTGGGCATTTTATCGATTTCGCAAAGGATTTCCTGCCACTTGTTTATGATAATCGGCAAGCGTTTTGCGTGCTTTTGCTTATCATATTTCCCCTCTTTAATTTCGCCGGCAATCATAGCCTCCGCACCTTCACCGATAAATGCGCGGAGTTTGTCATTCCACTGTGGCAGCGAAAACGCCTGAACTGCGGCTATAGCCTTTTCTTTATTTGGAGTAACTGATTTTATATATTCATACACTTTTAAACTGATAAGGGTCGCTATACCGCACTGGATTCCGTGTAAATCCGATTGTGTACCAAAAGCCAAAGCGCGCATATCCCAAATGTGTGAAAAATAGTGTTCCATACCGGAAGCCGGACGGGAAATGCCGGCGTAATTCATAGCAAGTCCTGTCAGTACCATACCTTCCATCACGGCTTTGATTGCTTCCGGTTCTCGGTTTACCAGTCCCGGGCCGGCATCCACACACCGCTTCAGCGCCGACTCTACCAAGGTTGCTATTACCGGGCAGTAGTACTCCCCTTTCAAGAGTTTGCCTATTCTCCATTCGCAAAGGCTTATATATTTTGCCACCATATCCCCTACACCGGCGTGAAGCATATGCATCGGCGCATTACAAAGCACGTCCAAATCGCCAATAACTGCCCATGCTGCCGTACTGTTTAAGGACACTTTCAGTCCGTCTTGCTCCATAGAGGATGTTGCAGAGGCATATCCGTCCATTGAAGGCGCTGTAGCAACAATCAGATACCGTTTACCGGCAGTACGGGCAAGCAACTTACCGATATCGTTTATTACACCGGAACCGATACCGACAATGCAATCGCAATCCCGGTTAAAATGCATCACCGCGCTGCCTACGGACTGTTCCGTAGGTAAAACTGGAGATTGGGGAAAAACATATTTATCGTATTTGATTCCCGCATCATTCAAAGTATTACAGACCTTGTCCCCTGCTGCCCGGAATGTTGCATCTCCGGAAAGTAAAAAGGGATATTTACAACCGGCTTCTTTCAGAAGTTCCGGTAATTTAAAAATTGCGCCGGAGGCAATCAGCACTTTCTTGGTATCACATTTATGGGTTTTTCCGCAGGAGCACAAAAAGCCGTCCATACGGATAAGTTCCTCCATTGTTACGGTTTTTGCTTTCTCAATATCCATAACCGTCCCTCCTAACTTTTTCATTATATCACAACCAAACCTGTATAACAATCATACAAAATATACAAACCCGGTATTTTTTACTTATTTTCTTTGGTGGGAATTCCCCTTGCATTTAAGTGCAGAAAGTGGTATTATCCATAACGGTTGTCAAATATAGGAAAAGAGGACCGTATTATGCAAATTACTTTAATTTGTTTGGCCATTGCCATTATTGGCGGACTATTAATGTCCCGCCTTACGAAAATTATGAAACTTCCGGCTGTTACTGCCTATCTGGTCGCCGGTCTTTTACTGGGACCCTTTCTCATTGGTCGCCTGAACATTCCCGGTATGGGATTTCAGTCTTTGGAGCAGGTCTCTTCCCTCTCGGTTTTAACCCAAATTGCTCTGGGTTTCATTGCCTTTACCATAGGTAACGAGTTTCGACTCTCTCAACTAAAGGCTACCGGCTCTAAAGCCATCACCATCGGCATTTTGCAGGCCGTGCTTACCACAGTAATTGTAGATATTGTTCTGATTGCACTTCATTTTCTGTTTCCGGAAATGCTGTCTGTTTCCTCTGCAATTACTTTGGGTGCTATTGCCTCTGCCACTGCCCCTGCCGCCACATTGATGGTTATACGCCAGTACAAAGCAAACGGTCCTTTAACGAAACTGCTTCTGTTGGTTGTTGCCATTGATGATGCCGTGGGACTTTTGCTGTTTTCCCTGTCTTTCGGTATTGCCACCGCCCTGTCTTCCGGCGCAGTAAGCATTTTGGCGGTAGTAATTGAACCCCTTTTGGAAGTAATCCTTTCCCTGGCACTGGGTTCTCTTATGGGATACCTTCTTAATTTTGTAGAACAGTTTTTCCACTCCCGCAGTAAACGTATGGCAATTTCCGTTGCTTTCGTTTTACTCACTGTCGGTCTTTCTTCTTTGAAATTCCAAATTGGACCGGTACACATTGGTTTTTCTCTCCTGCTGGTTTGTATGATGACCGGCACAATCTTCTGCAACATCTGTTCCACTTCCGAAGAACTGATGTCCCGTGTGGACAGTTGGACTGTTCCCATTAATATTTTGTTCTTCGTAATTTCCGGCGCGGAATTGGATTTAAACATCTTGGCAAGTCCGGTTACGTTGATTATCGGCGTCGTCTATATTTTGGCTCGCTCTGCCGGTAAATACTTCGGTGCAAATTTCAGTTGCCGTTTAACCCACTGCTCTCAACACATCACCGCAAATTTGGGTATTACCTTACTGCCTCAAGCCGGTGTCGCACTGGGAATGGCGTTGACCGCCGCTTCCTTACCGGACGGTGGCATTGTCCGCAACGTTGTCTTGTTTGCCGTTTTGGTCTATGAATTGGTTGGCCCGGCTCTGACAAAACAAGCCCTCACCCGAGCCGGAGAAATCAATCCGGAAGGCCGCACCAGCGCAAGAACGCACAACTCGAAATGATATAATACAAACCCCCAGGCCTACGCCTGGGGGTTTTCTTTATGTGGTTTTGTAACTGCAACCGTCACAGTCCTCTTTGCAGTCACATTCCCGGGGTGCAAATTTCTGCTCCGGGAAAGGAATGCGGGAGAACATTTCGCAGGGGTCTTCCGCACATCCGGGAGAATCGCAACATTCTTTCGAGGGAATACTGTAATCCACTACCGGTACAATCAGTTGGGCATCCCGTTCCAGACGGATAATTGAAAACTGTCCCAGTGTTACAAACAACCGTCTGCGGTCACCGGAAAGTACCAGTTCATCGTCAAACAACTGGCGAATACCGGCAGGAATCTGCAAGGAAACATTTTCCTGATTACATTCGCAAAGTTCCTTGACCTTGGAACTGAGCACCATAGGTTCCAACACTTCCACAACCGCGGTGGGTAGGTTTGCGCAGTAATTTGTTACCCCGTCTAATCCGTTTAACCGCGTGGCGCTGGAATAGATATGGGTATGCGCATCTTCACCGCAAAGAACAGCCCGCTTTGAGAACACTGCCATGCCGTAAAGCGCCGCCGGACGCGACGTGCCGACGATAGCATCTGCCAAAATTCGGTAGTAAAAAGTTACATCAATACAATAATGTTTTTTATCGAAGGGGACTTGCTCTACATCAATATAGGTATAGAGCAAATCTGCGCAACGTACTTTTGCTCCAGCCGCGGTATCTAAAATTGCTTGAGAGCCTTTGGTTAAGTATACCCGCAAATCCTCAATGCAATCTTTATCCCGGCAACTATCGGTAATCTTATGTGTGTGGATGGAAAGGGCTTGATGCAAATCTTCCGGACTGCAACTAAACCGTTCCTGACAACTGTCCGACATAGAAATACCTCCCGGTTATAGATTGGGAAATAAGCCAAATTGCTTACATCCCAGTTTATGCCGGGATTCTATGTATGTGACAAATAATCAGAAAGGACGCCCAGTGAGCGCCCTTTTGATCGGATTTTACTCTTTTTATTTACTATATCCTTATGGTTTCCCCTATTCCCGGCAGAAACACCCGGGGTTTCTCTTTACCGGCTACAGTACTTTCAACCTGTTGCCACAAACCGCAGAAGTCCATATCCTGCTGGGGTAAGTGTAGGAGAATCAAAGTGTTTGCTAACGCGCCGGCAATTTCAAAGCCGGTCTTTGTATTGGCATAGGCATAGGGTGCAATCAGCACGTCCGGTTTTGGTAAGTCTGCTCTGTCCCGCCACTGGGTGGGAGCAGCATCCCCTACAAACCAAACACAACGACTGCCGTTAATGACAAAACTTTGGTGGTTAAGTCCCGCTTCTACCTTACCGATGTGTCGGCTGGCAACCGGTATTACCTCCAGATTGCCGACATGAAAGGATTCCGAATACACAGACTCCGGCCCATAAATGGGCCGGAGATACTGTTTTAGATATTCAGAAACCAACGCAGGGCTATAGTGGTCACTGTGACTGTGGGTAAACAACAGCGCATCCGGAACATTTTCTAAAAGTTCGCCGTACATCTGTTGAGATGTGGGCAAATAACCCTCTACCCGGTCACACAGACCGTCAAGCAATAATTTCGTGCTATCCAGCGTCAGCAATACGCCGGCATTGGCTGTGCGTTGAATTTCCATAGCGGCTTACACGCCGTCCTTAGCGCGACGGATATGTTCTGCTTCGGTGCATCCGGTGGTGGATACGTGGCCGTTAAGCGGCACCAACTTGTCGTTGATAGCATCCAGAATCCAGGAAGCCTGGGGGAAGAAGAATTCGTCGAATTCGAAAGGAGGTGTAATCCAGTTCTTAGCACCGATAACTACGGGAGGTGCATCCAAATCGTCGAAGCATAGCTCGGTGATGTTGCGGGCAACATCGTTCATGAAGCTACCACGAGTGCAGGCATCGGATACCAGAACCACACGGCCGGTCTTACGGACGGACTCAACGATCTTAGTGTAATCCAGAGGAGCCAGGGAGTGTAGGTTGATCACGTCAGCCTCCATGCCATACTTCTCGGACAGGGTCTTAGCAGCATCCATTGCAC
>JAZOXE010000058.1:0-19743 GCA_045659525.1 Faecousia sp.
ACTGTGGAGCAGATTGCTGCTATCCGCGGTAAGAGCGTGGAAGAAATTGTTGGTTAAGGAGGGCAATTAACATGGCAAATCTGAAAATTAAACTTGTTAAGAGCCTGAACGGTCGTTTGGTGAAGCATATCGCAACTGCTGAGTCTCTGGGACTGCGCAGAATCGGTCAGGTCACCATTCAGCCGGATAACACCCAAACCCGCGGCAAGATTGCGAAAATCGGCTATCTGCTGCAGGTAACAGAAGTAGAATAAGGAGGAGAACGTATGAAACTGCATGAACTCTCTCCTGTTGCCGGCTCCACTTTTGTGGGCAAGCGCAAGGGCCGTGGCGCCGGTTCCGGCAACGGCAAAACCGGTGGTCGTGGACACAAGGGCCAGCACGCTCGTTCCGGCGGCAAGACCCGCGTCGGCTTCGAAGGCGGCCAGATGCCTTTGGCACGGCGCATCCCGAAGCGCGGCTTTAACAATGTGTTTGCAAAACCCTTGACTGCTATCAACCTGACGGTTCTCAACCGCTTTGAAGACGGCGCAGTGGTAGACGCTGCCGCTTTGATTGAAAAAGGCATTCTGTCTTCCTGCCCCTACGGTCTGAAAGTGCTGTCCAACGGAACTCTGACCAAGAAAATCACCGTTAAGGCAGCGGCTTTCTCTGAGTCTGCTAAGGAAAAAATCGAGCAGGCAGGCGGAAAGGCCGAGGTGGTATAAGTGTTTAAAACACTGAGAAACGCCTGGAATCTGCCGGACCTGCGTAGAAAACTTATTTTTACGATTTTGGTTCTGGTGGCTTACAGAATCGGCAATGTAATCCCCGTTCCCTTTGTGGATACGGCCCTGATGGCTGAGTACTTTGAAGGCACTTTGTCCACCACGGTTTTGGGACTTTACAACGCTATGTCGGGCTCCGCATTTTCTCAGGCCTCTATTTTGGCGCTGGGTATTCAGCCCTACATTAACTCTTCCATTATCATTCAACTTCTCACCATTGCCATTCCCGCTCTGGAGCGCATGGCAAAGGATGAGGGAGAAATTGGCAAGAAGAAGATCGAAAGAATCACTCGCTACACCACTGTGGGCCTGGGCGTGCTGTTAGGCTTTGCCTACTACACCATGCTCCGCAACAGTCCCAGCACTTTCGGTCAGGAAATTCTGACCAACAACGGTTTGCTGGCTGCGATTGTGGTTATTCTGGCATTTACTGCCGGTTCTTCCGCAGTTATGTGGATGGGCGAGCAAATCACCGAGTTTGGCATCGGCAACGGTATCTCTTTGATTCTGTTTGCCAACATCGTATGTAACCTGCCCGGTCAAATCGGCACACTGTTCAACCTGGGTTCCTGGTGGATTCCCGTTCTGGTTGTGGTGATTCTGTTGGCTCTGGTTGTGTTCATCGTGTTCATCAACGATGCAGAACGTCGGATCCCCATTCAGTACGCAAAACGCGTAGTTGGCCGTAAGGTTTACGGCGGTCAGAACACCAACCTGCCCATTAAGGTGGGCATGTCCGGTGTTATGCCCGTTATCTTCGCACAGTCCATTTGTTCCATCCCCGCTACCATCTGTGCCTTTGCCGGCATCAGCAGCGGTTGGTGGTACGAAAATGTCTGGAGTTCCAGCAGTTGGGCTTATATTGTGATTTACGGCTTAATGATTTTCTTCTTCAGTTGGTTCTACTCCACCATTCAGTATGATCCGGTGGAAATCGCCAACAACCTGAAGAAAAACGGCGGTTTTGTTCCCGGTTTCCGTCCGGGCAAACCCACTGCAGACTTCATTAAAAAGGTTATCAACAAGATTTTGGTATTCGGTGCGGTCTATCTGGCTATTGTGGCTCTGTTGCCTATTATCGGCGGCAACCTGAACGCTAACCTGACAAGCCTGGGTATCGGCGGTACTTCCATCATCATCGTTGTGGGTGTTGCTCTGGAAACGGTGAAGGCACTGGAAGCACAACTGCTGATGCGGCACTACAAAGGTTTCCTGGATTAATTCGGAGGCCTGAGCATGAACCTGATTTTGTTGGGTGCCCCCGGAGCCGGCAAGGGAACGCAGGCAGAACTTTTAGTAAAGCATTTGCATATCCCTTCCATTTCTACCGGGAATATGTTGCGGGAGGCTATGGCCAATGGCACTCCCCTTGGAAAACAAGTGAAACAGTATATGGACGAAGGGAAGTTGGTCTCCGATGACCTGGTGTTAAGCCTGGTAGCAGAGAGAACCGCGCAACCCGATTGCAAAAACGGCTTTATCCTGGACGGGGTGCCTCGCACCCTGGCCCAGGCTCAGGCGCTGGATGCAAAAGGCGTAACCATCGACCATGTGGTTTCCATAGAAATCGAAGACAGCGTGATTGAAAAGCGTATGACCGGCCGCCGTGTATGCGGCAAGTGCGGCGCAACGTATCACATTGCTGTCAATCCTCCAACGCAGGAAGGAATCTGCGACCATTGCGGTGGCGCGGTAGTGATTCGGAAGGATGACGCTCCGGAAACGGTGCGAAACCGCCTGAAGATTTACCACGAAACAACCGAGGTCCTGAAGGATTACTATAAAGCCCAAGGCAAACTCCGCATTGTAGACGGAGACCGGGCTTTGGAAGAAGTATTCCGGGAAATCCTGCGGATGTTAGGAGAATCGGTATGATTGCAATCAAAAGCGGACAAGAACTTTCCTGTATGCGTCAGGCCTGTAAAATTACCGCGGCAGCCCGTGCTTTGGCAGGGGAAATGGTAAGACCGGGCGTATCCACGAAAGAGATTGATAAAGCCGTATATCGGTTTATTACCGAACAGGGCGCAAAACCGTCGTTCCTGAATTATAACGGCTTTCCCGGAAGTACTTGCATCAGTGTCAACAATACAGTTATCCACGGAATTCCTTCGGGATATATTCTCAAGGAAGGGGATATTGTGTCGGTTGATGTGGGTGCCTATTACAAAGGGTTCCATGGCGATTGCGCAGCTACCTATCCCTGCGGCCAAATCAGTGCCGAGGGAGAAAAATTAATCCAGGTAACAAAGCAGAGTTTTTTCGAAGGCGTCCGCTTTGCAACCAAAGGACACAGGGTGTCCGATATCTCCCACGCCATACAGACGTATGTGGAGTCTAACGGTTTTTCAGTTGTGCGTTCTTTCGTAGGTCACGGCGTAGGCGCGCAACTCCATGAGGAACCGGAAGTGCCGAATTTCGGCGCGCCCGGTCGTGGGCCAAGACTAATTCCCGGTATGACGCTTGCCATCGAACCTATGGTAAACGTCGGAACCGCCGAAGTTCGGGTGTTGAAAGACAACTGGACAACGGTGACTGCAGATGGAATGCTCTCGGCTCACTATGAAAATACTGTACTCATCACCGACGGGGAGCCGGAAATACTCACCGTCGCCGAAGGACTTTGATTATGGACCCTGATTTACCGGATTTAACAATTGCAGATGTGGTCGTTTCCACAGCGGGCAGAGATGCGGGACGTTTGTTTTATGTGCTTGAAGCAGACCGCATTTGGCTCAGTTTGGCAAACGGAAAAGACCGCACGATTGAAAAACCCAAACGTAAAAAGTTAAAGCACACAAGTAAGGTCCTTCGCTCTGAGACCAGAGTCGCCGAAAAGTTACGTTCAGGCGACAAGGTGCTCAACAGCGAATTACGAAGAGATTTGGCTTATTTAAGTCAACAGATGCAAAGTAATAACCTGGGAGGTTTCTAACTTGGCAAAAGACGACGTAATCGAGATTGAGGGCATCGTAACCGATGCACTGCCGAATGCTATGTTCAATGTAGATATCGGTAACGGACACACCATTCTGGCACACATTTCCGGCAAGCTCCGAATGAACTTTATTAAGATCTTGCCCGGTGACAAGGTAACTGTTCAAATGTCTCCCTACGATTTGACACACGGTCGAATCACCTGGAGAAGTAAGTAAATCAAGAGATAGATCATCTCTATGGAGGTTAAACAGTATGAAAGTAAGACCGTCCGTTAAACCCATGTGCGAAAAATGTAAGATTATTAAGCGCAAGGGTCGCGTAATGGTAATTTGCGAAAACCCCAAACACAAGCAGAGACAAGGCTAATAGGAGGTGCTGAAAGAATATGGCACGTATTTCTGGTATTGACCTTCCCCGCGAGAAGCGGATTGAAGTGGCGCTGACTTATATCTACGGCATCGGACCTGCCCGCGCTGCAAAAGTTTTGGAGATCACGAAAATTGATCCCGATACCCGCGTGAAAGATCTGACTGAAGATCAGGAAGCGCAACTTCGTGAGACCATCGAAGGTAACTACGCCATCGAAGGTGACCTGCGTCGTGAAACCGCTATGAACATCAAGCGTCTTTCCGAAATCGGTTGCTACCGTGGTGTTCGTCACCGTCGTGGCCTGCCCGTTCACGGTCAGCGGACAAAGACCAACGCCCGTACCCGTAAGGGCCCGAAGAAGACCATCGCTAACAAGAAGAAGTAAGGAGGGATATGTAAATGGCTAAGGCTACTAAGAAAGTAACAAAGCGTCGTAGAGAACGCAAAGTAGTTGAAAAAGGCGCGGCACATATCCGTTCCTCTTTCAACAACACCATGGTAACAATCACTGACCTCAACGGTAATGCTCTTTCCTGGGCATCCTCCGGTGGACTGGGTTTCCGTGGTTCCCGTAAGTCCACTCCCTTTGCTGCACAGACTGCAGCAGAGACCGCTGCTAAGGCGGCTATGGAGTATGGCTTGAAGACTGTGGAAGTCTATGTAAAAGGCCCCGGTCAGGGACGTGAGGCCGCTATCCGGGCTCTGCAAACTGCAGGTCTGGAAGTCGTAATGATTAAGGACGTAACTCCCATTCCTCACAATGGCTGCCGTCCCCCCAAGAGACGTAGAGTCTGATTTCGGAATAGGAGGAAATTAAGATATGGCTAAAAATATGCAGCCTGTGCTGAAGCGTTGCAGAACGCTGGGCGTTTCCCCTGCCGCAATGGGTTACAGTAAGACTTCCAACAAGAACCCCGGCGGTCAGAGAAGAGCCAAAAAATCTGAGTATGCAACTCAGTTGACTGAGAAGCAGAAGGTTAAGTTTGTTTACGGTATTCAGGAAAAGCAGTTCCGTAACTACTACGAGAAAGCCGCCCGTCACGAAGGTAACACCGGTGACAACCTGCTGACTCTGGTAGAACGCAGACTGGACAACGTTGTTTACCGTCTCGGTTTTGCTAACTCCCGCCGTCAGGCCCGTCAGTTGGTAAACCACGGCCACTTCACCGTGAACGGTAACCGGGTTAACATTCCCAGTTATCTGATTAAAGTGGGTGATGTGGTCAGCGTATGTGAAAAGAGCGTTTCCAACAACTTCTTTAAGAAGTTGAAGGAAGATGATGCTTTTGTTGCTGCTCCCCAATGGTTAGACCGTGATAAAAATACCCTTACCGGTAAAGTCGTTGCTATGCCCACTAAGGCGGATATTGACTTCGACATCGCAGTTAACCTCATCGTCGAGTTGTATTCTAAGTAATCGACGCCCCGTTTTTGGTATGTTGCCGTGGGGTGCATTCTACACCCCACAAACTTAATAAGGAGGGTTAAGATTCATGGTAGAAATTGAAAAGCCTCGCATTACCTGTTTTGATGATACCGAGAACCAGGCTTACGGCAAGTATGTTGTAGAGCCCCTGGAACGCGGATACGGTATGACTTTGGGCAACTCCCTGCGCCGGATCCTGCTGAGCAGTCTTCCCGGCTATGCCGCAACTTCTGTAAAGATTGCCGGCGTGCAGCATGAGTTCTCTACCGTTCCCGGTGTGACCGAAGATGTAACGGAAATTGTCCTGAATGTGAAGCAGATGATTATGAAACTGCATACACAGGAAATCAAGACCGTATACATCGATGCCGTTGGCCCCTGTGAGGTCACTGCTGGTGATATTAAGGTTGATGGCGAGGTAGAAATTTTGAACCCGGAACTGCATATCTGCACTCTGGGCGAAAATGCTACGTTTAATATGGAAATCACTCTGTCCCAAGGCCGCGGTTATGTACCGGCAGACCGGAACAAGACTGCCCAGACTGTGATTGGCGTGATTCCCATTGACTCCATCTATTCCCCTGTTAAAAAGGTGAACTATTCGGTGGAGCCTACCCGTGTCGGCGATAAAACCGACTTTGACAAGTTAACACTGGAAGTATGGACAGATTCCACAATTTCCGCTAAGGACGCAGTTTCCTTGGGTGCGAAAATTCTGTCTGACCATCTGACGGTATTTACCAATCTGTCCGACGTTGCCGGCGGTAGTTCCACGGTTGTGGAACGGCCCACGGATCGTCCGGATGCCAAACTGGCTATGACGATTGATGAACTTGACTTGTCTGTCCGGAGTTTCAACTGCCTGAAGCGTGCAAATATCAACACCGTTGCTGACCTGATCAGCAAGACCGGCGAAGATATGATGAAAGTGCGTAATATGGGCAAGAAATCCCTGGACGAGGTACAGAAGAAACTGGAAATGATGGGCTTGTCCCTGGCCAGCGAAGATTCTGGCAGCAACAACTAATTGTTAACCTTTTAAAAGGAGGAAACGTTCATGTTCGGAACTCGTAAACTGGGTAAAACCAGTGCACAGAGAAAAGCCATGCTGCGTCAGCAGGTAACCGATTTGCTGGAAAACGGCAAAATGGAAACCACTTTTTACCGGGCAAAGGAAGTTCAGCCTGTAGTTGAAAAAATGATTACCCTGGGTAAAAAGGGCGGTCTGTTTAACTACCGTAGAGCATTGGCTTTCATCACCAAGGAAGACGTGGCAAAGAAACTGTTCGATGAGATTGCTCCCAAGTATGCTGACCGCAACGGTGGCTACACCAGAGTAACCCGCACCGGCGCACGCCGTGGCGATGCTGCTGAAACTGCTGTTATCGAATTGGTTTAATTTTTAAATGTAAAAAGGACGTACCAAAAGTACGTCCTTTTTTACGCAAAAATGGCTGTAAAGAAACTACGCATTTCTTTACAGCCATTTTACTTTTAAGGCAGTTGGGAAATATCCTGCAAAAACAGTTTTGCCTGATGCAGCCAATCTTGATTCCGGGGACTGCAAAATTCGCACCCACCGCCGGGGCACAGAAGCATGCAGGGACGCTTGGGCATATAATTGGGAATTTCTTCCGGGATCAACAGTTTTAAAGTGGGGGTATTGCCGTTCTTTTTCAAAAAAGGGAAACGGTCTGCCAAATATATAATTTCATTTTTCATACAGAGCACCTCCATTTCTTAATTATAGCAAGAAAAAAGGGAAAAGCAAGTGATATGGTTGCAATTTTGGGGGGAACGTGTTATAGTGGATATATCTTTGAGACGGAGGCAATAATATGTTTCAGAATGCAATGTGGATTGGCCGCGGGATTGAAACCTACCGGGATGAAGAGAACAACAAAAGCCTTTTACTGCGAAAGGCTTTTTGTCATAAAGAAGAGATAGAAAAAGCAGAATTGATGGTTTGCGGTCTGGGGTTGGGCGTGTACACCATAAACGGCAAAGCCGTAACCGATGAAGTACTGTCCACCCCCTATACTTACTATGACAAGCGGGTAGTTTATCGCTGTTTTGATGTGACACAGTTGGTACGGCAGGGAGATAATGCCGTTGGCGTTCATTTGGGCAACGGCTTTTATTTCAGCAACATGACTGTGTGGGATGAGCATGCCGCCGTTTACCGCCATGAACCGAAACTCCTTTGCTGTCTGCGGATTACGGACAAAGAGGGAAATGTTAAAAATATCGTTTCCGACCGCTCCTGGAAATGCACCGTTGGTCCTTGTGTATATAACCAAATGCGGCAGGGAGAGCGGTACGATGCAAGACTTTTGCCGGTGGGATTTGACACGCCGGAATACATAGAAGGAGAGCAGTGGAAAAACGCGGTGCAGGTAACAGAACCCGGCGGGGATTTGGAGCCTATGGATGCGCCGCCTATCCGGGTAATCCGCACCTTGACTGCCAAAAAAGTGGCGGAAAACATTTATGACTGCGGCGAGAATATTGCCGGTCGGGCAAAAATTACCGTAACCGGCGCGCCGGGACAAGAAATTTTAATTCAGTACGATGAACTGAAAATGCAAGGGGAAATCTGCATCGATGACAATACGGCCCTTGCAGAAGATAGAAACAAGAAAACCATGACATACCGGCGAAATTGGGCAGCTTTCTGTTATGAAGAAAATGCGCCGCTGAAGCATCAGTGTATTTTTGTATGCAGTGGACGGAAAAAGGAAGTATTTGCGCCGGAATTTACATACTACGGCTTCCGTTATTTGTACATTGAAAATGCGCCGGAAGATTTTCAGGTGGAAGTGGAAGTGATTCACTCCGATTTGAAAACCGTGGGCTCTTTTACCTGCGATGCGGATATGCTCAACCGGATTCACCGGGCCAGTGTCCGGTCGTTCCAGTCTAACCATGTGGGGATTCCTACAGACTGTCCCCACCGGGAACAGTGCGGTTGGACCGGAGATAATATGATTGCCTGCGGCGCTGCCATAATGAACTTTGATATGGGAGATTTCTACCGCAAATGGATGCGGGACTTCCAAGACGTGCAACGGAAAAACGGCGCCCTGCCGGGAATCGTTCCCTACAGCGGCGGCGGTTGGGGCACCCGTTTTTATAGCGGTACGGCCTGGTCCGGCGCGCTGATTGAGATTCCCTGGCGGATATATCTTACCACCGGCAGGACAGATTTGATGGCGTTGGTGTGGGAAAATATGTGCCGGTACATCTTTATGGTGGAACGGACTTCCGAAAACTATATTTACAGTTTCGGTTATCCCGATTGGTGTCCGCCGAAAGGTCAGCCCACTTGTCCCAAGGCGGTGCATCTGACGGCAATTTGCTATCACTTGGCCTATGTTATGGGAGAAATGGCAAAGGTGCTGGGAGAAGATGCATCTGTTTTTGAGACCATGGCAGGCCGCTACCGCAAAGCCTGGCGGGATACGTTCCTGGGCGATGAATCTCTGAAACAGTATCAGACCTATTTTGCCTGCGCACTGTACTACGATTTGCTGGAAGAAGACGAAAAGCCGGCATTTGCGGCGGAACTTGCCCAATTGACGGAAAAAATGGGTTACCACTTTAACAGCGGCATGCAGGGTACGCAATATATGTTTGACGCCCTTTCTCTGAACGGCTACGGCGATGTAATTTTCCGTTGCGTGACCAATCCCCAATTCCCCAGTTATGCATACTGGATGAACAGCGGACTGACCACTTTGGCAGAAAACTGGGATATGTGCAGTTCTCTGAACCATCAGATGTACGGAGAAGTGGACGCTTGGCTTTACCGGCATATCGGCGGTATTCAGTTTACCCAAAAGGGGTTGCGGATAGCGCCACTGCTGCTGCCGGAAGTGGGCAACTTCAAAGTAACCCACGGCGAAATCTCCGTGGAACGCAAAGGCAGCACTTTAACGGTGTGCCTGCCCTGCGTTGCGGACTTGGAAATTCCCGGAGTAAAAACCCGATTACAGCCGGGCGTGTATACCTATAAGATATAAAGATAAGGTGATTTTGTGTTTGAAAACATGTTCAATCCGGACAATCCGGTGTTTTCCTTTATCAATAAAGTGGTGGATGTGCTTTTTGCCAATATTTTATTTGTGTTGTGCAGTCTCCCTATTATTACCATCGGACCGTCTATGGCGGGGCTTTACTATGCCATGGTAAAAGTTATCCGCAGGGGACGGGGTACTTTGGCAAAGGAGTTTTTCCGGGGATTTAAGGAAAACTTCAAACAAGGCTTGATTATCAACATTATCATTATCGCTTTGGCGGCAATGATGTTTGTGGCAGATTTTCCCTATGTGCTTGCCTTTGTGGATACAAAGGAAGTGGGGGACACGCTGACGCTGATTTTCTTTCTGCTGAAAATTGTACTACTATTCGGTTTTACCTGCTGGATTTACCCCATGATGACACGATTCTCCCAAAAACTTCTGAAACTGGCAGAATTGTCTGTTGTGCTGATGATTCGACACCTTCTTACTACGGTTATCGGCGTGGTGGTGCTGTCTTTAACCGTGTTTACAATTATAGCAGAACCGTTGTTTTTAGCCATTTTACCGGGGGTTGCAGCCCTGCTTATTTCCCTTCCTATGGAAAAAGTGTTGCGCAATCTGTGTGATTTGGATGAGATACCGGACGACGGAAGCGCAGATACTTGGTATCTTGAATAAAAAAGTAGTTATTTTAATGCATTTTCAGGTGACAAATTTGTCATTTTCGTAAAAATTCACAAAACAGTCACAAAAAGGTGCAAAAAGGCACAAAACATACTACCCAAAACATGGAGCCTTGTGTTATAATGGGCGTGATAATCCGAGGAGGGATATACTATGAGAACAAAAGAAAAGTTGGAAGCATCTGCTGCTATGTTGAATAAGCAGCGTAAGCGCGCCAGAATGAAGGATACGCTAAGCCTTTCTGCTATGGCATTACCTGGCGTTTTGCTGTTGCTGATTTTCAACTACATTCCCATGATTGGTGTCATTGTCGCTTTCCAGGACTATAACCCGAACCTGGGTATTTTTGAAAGCCCCTTTGTGGGTTTCAAGAACTTCGAGTTCTACTTTACATCTTCTGACTTTACCAGAACGATGGGCAATACTTTGTTTTACAGTATTTCCTTTTTGTTCCTGAATCTGGTGACGGCAGTGGGTTTGGCGCTGATGTTCTACAGTGTTCGCAACCGTAGACTGATGAAAGCCTACAATACCGTTATCATTCTGCCTCGTTTCCTTTCTGCAGTTATCATTTCTTTTATTGTATACATCCTGTTAGCCCCCACTCACGGTATTATCAACCAGTTGATTGTTGCCCTTGGCGGTGATAGGATCAACTGGTATATGGAACCCAAATACTGGCCGATTATTTTGACGGTTGTTCATATTTGGCAGGTTGTGGGTATGAACAGTATCATTTACTACGCATCCCTTATGAGTTTGGATGATTCTTTGATTGAGGCGGCCGTTTTGGACGGCGCAAATAAGTGGCAGCAAATTCGCCACGTTTTGATTCCCCACCTGGTTCCCGTTATGGTTATTTCCACCATTCTGGCTTTGGGCGGCATCTTCGGCGGCGACTTCGGCCTGTTCTATCAGACGCCGAAGAACGTTGGCGCTTTGTATGAGACCACCGATATTATCAACACCTATGTGTTCCGCGCACTGCAAGGCGGTAAGTTTGAGATGTCCACCGCTGTTAACCTGTTCCAGTCCGTTGCTGGTCTGATTATGGTTGTGGGCACCAACGCTGTTGTCCGTAAAGTGTCTCCGGAAAACTCCCTGTTCTAAACAAGGCGAGAGAAAGGTGTGTTAAGTTATGATTAATCAGAAAAAGTTTTCTGCAGGCCAGTTGATTTTACATATTGTTTTTATTCTGCTGTGTGCCTGCTATATTCTGCCTTTCATTTTGGTTGTTTCCGTTTCTTTTACGGATGAATCTGTTATTATTCAGGAAGGCTACAAACTGATCCCGACAAAAATCTCCACCGCGGCGTATGAGATGATTTTCAACAACCCCACACAAGTAATTAACTCATACCGCACTACCATTATTTTTACTGCAATTGCTACGGCCCTTGCGATTTTGGCTATGGGCATTATGGCCTATCCCATGTCCCGTCGGAACTTTAAGTTCGGTAAGCCTTTGGCATTTTATGTGCTGTTTACCATGCTGTTTAGCGGTGGCATGGTACCGTCTTACCTACTGATTACCCGGTATTTGCATTTGAAAAATTCCATTTGGGTATACATTCTCCCCGGCCTTATCAGCGCTTACAACCTGATTGTTATTCGGACAAACTACAAGAGTTTGCCGGAAGAACTGATCGAGGCGGCAAAATTGGACGGTGCATCAGAGATATTCATCTGCTTTAAAATTGTGATGCCGTTGTGTAAGCCTGTGCTTGCCAGTATTGCCTTCTTGTTCCTGGTTGGTAAATGGAATGACTGGAACACTGCGATGCTTTACATCGATGATCCGACTTTGTACTCCCTGCAGTACATGTTGCAAAAGATTTTGAACGAAATTCAGTTCCTGCGGCAGTTGGCTCAGGCTGGTATGGCCAGCATGGAACAGTTGAAGGCAATTCCCTCGGAAAGTTTCCGGTATGCTATGGCGATGGTCGCAGCCGGCCCTGTTCTGATCGTGTTCCCCTTCTTCCAGAAGTACTTCGCCAAAGGCATGTTGATCGGTGGCGTAAAAGGTTAATTTCAAAAGGATATTTCAGCCTTCCGGCTGTTAATCAAACTAATTAAAAGGAGAATAAAAAATGGCAAAGAAACTGTTAGCACTTGTTTTGGCGCTGGTTATGGTTTTGAGTATGGCCGCTTGCGGCGGCAGCTCTTCCGGTGGGCAGAGCACCGGCGATAACAGCGACATGATTACTCTGACTTGGTGGTACCCCGGCCCTGGTGGTCAGCCTGACACCCAGATGGTTAATGATGCATTCAACGAATTGTTGCACACCTTCCCCGGCTTTGAGAAAGTCAACATTAAATTCCACGAAGTGGCTACTGCTGAATACGCAACCGCTTTGACTCTGGGTATTTCCGCTAAAGAACCCATGGATATCATCAACACCTCTTACTATGTAAACTATCAGGAATTGGTACAAGACGGCAGTTTGATGGACATCACGCAGTTGCTGGAAAAGCACCCCGACCTGAAGAATGAGTTCCCCGAATGGCTGTGGGACTACATGGAAGTTAAGGGTAAGTACTACTCTGTTCCCAACTATCAGCGTGCTTCTAACAAGCAGTTCTTCTACACTCCCACAGATTATATGGACCGCTACGGCGATTACGACAAGATGTATAGCATCCTGACCAATCCTGATAGCACTGTTACTGAAATCATGGAAATGATGGAAGAATATGTTTTGGCGATTCGGGAAGGCGAAGGCGAGACCAAGTACATGAAGCCTTACCGCGCTCTGGGCACCTATACCTATGACCGCGACTGGAGAGATATGATCACCGGTCAGTTCGCTTTGGAATACGGCTCCACTGAAGTTACTTACCTGCCCATCCGTCCGGAGAGTAAGGAAAGTTATGAAATCGCTGCCCGTTGGTATAAAGAAGGCATCTATACTCCCGATGAAATCACTGCTGAAGATATCGGTGGTACTTTAGCCAGCGCTAAGGAAATTGAACCGATTTCCTATGTTGCTTCTTGTAACAATGGTATCGGCACTGCCGAGCAGGCTGCTGCTGTTCAGTCTATTACTTCCGGTTACAGTGTAACTGCCATTCCTCTGGCTGAAAACTACTTCGTTAAGAAGAACTGGGATGCAGGCGGAAATGCCATCGCTGCTGACTGCGAGCACCCCGAAGAAGCTTTGGCCTTCCTGGAATTGCTGAACACCGAAGAAGGCAAGGAACTGTACAATATGCTGGTTTATGGTATTGAAGATGTTCACTGGGAATTCGTAGAGGGTAACTACATCCGTACTTACGACTATGATACCGCTCAGGCATTCACCGGCGCTCGTTACGGCACCTACAAGTGGGCTATGGGTAACACCTTCTATGCTTACGAGAACCAGGGCTGTGCTGACAACGAAAACGAAATGTCCAAGCAGATTAACGAGAACCCCGACAATGTGGTTTCCGAACTGATTGGCTTCATCGTTGATACTTCCCAGATCGAAACCGAACTGGCGCAGATCAACACCGTCTATAACGAGTACTACAACATGCTGGTTGTTGGCGCTTACGGCGATGACTGGGAGAACCAGTACAACAACTTCCTTAATAAGTTGGAGGCTGCCGGCATCCAGAAGTGCTTAGATGTTCTGCAGAAGCAGGTTGACGAGCACCTGGCAAAGAACTAATTTTACCGAAGTAAATATCTTGGGGGCATCCTTTGGGTGCCCCCATTTTTAAGAAACCGTCTATGGAGAATGTAAAAGAGGGCTTATGAAATGAGTAAAATTTTACAGCGAACAAAACAGTACTTAAGCCATATCGGCGGGCAAATGGAAACCGATAGTATTTTGGTTACCAATGTGGAAATTTGCGATGACCGCTACGGAAAAGGAACGTGGAAACCTTTCCACCATCAAGCATACTGGGGCAGTCACGATACCTGGTATCGTTTTCGCGCTACAGTTACTATTCCGGAGGAATACGCTGGAAAGCGGGTTGGCTGCCGGTTGAACTGCGGCAGAATTAACGGCGGACATCCCTTGAATCCCCAGTTCTTGCTGTTTATTAACGGTGAAATCCGGCAGGCGCTGGACAAAAACCATATGACTTTTGATTTGTGCGGCAATGCGGTTGCCGGCGAGACCTATGCTTTGGAATTTGAAGCATATGCCGGTCGGGAGGCTTGCCCCGGCGCAAGTTGGTATCATCCCAAATTTCAGGATGAGCCTGCACAATTTAGACTGAACACCTATGTTTTCCACAAGGAGACAGAGGATTTGTTCTATGACCTGAAAACCGCGATGATGGCGGCAGGCATGTATAAAGAAGACGATTATCGCCGGATTCAAATTGAGACTTATTTGGAAAAGGCGTTGAATATGCTGGATATCCGTGTACCCGGTTCGGAGGATTTTTTGAATTCCGTTACTCGTACCCGGCAGTTTATGGCAGAAGAATTTTATGGAAAGTTCTGCCGGGAGCAGGATGTTAAGGCCAACTGTATCGGACACACCCACATCGACGTGGCTTGGCTCTGGACGTTGGAGCAAACCCGGGCAAAGGCGGTGCGGAGTTTTGCAACAGAACTGGCATTGATGGAAGAATATCCCGAGCACCACTTTACTTCCAGTCAGCCGCAACTTTACCAGTTTGTAAAGGAAGAAGCTCCGGAACTGTATGAGAAAATCAAAGAGCGGGTAAAAGAAGGCCGTTGGGAAGTGGAAGGCGGCATGTGGCTGGAAGGCGATTGTAACGTTACTTCCGGTGAAAGTTTGGTGCGGCAGATTCTCCACGGCAAGCGGTTTATGAAACAGGAATTCGGTGTGGATTCCAAATTGGTTTGGCTCCCCGACGTATTTGGTTATGCCGCCGCGCTGCCGCAGATTTTCAATAAAACCGGTATTGAAACGTTCATTACCAGTAAAATCAGTTGGAACGACACCAACCACCTGCCGGTGGACACCTTTATGTGGAAAGGTATTGATGGAAGCGAAATCTTTACCCACTTTATTACCGGCGCAGTTGACGACAGCATTTTAGGGGATGGCGATAAGTACTCCACCTATAACTCCTGGCTGTCCCCCATCTCCTTGGCGAAGGGTTGGGAAATGTATCAGCAAAAGGATATTAACAACGAAATCCTTGTCAGTTTCGGTATTGGCGATGGCGGTGGCGGTGTTACCCGGGATATGCTGGAAATGCAGCGCCGTATGGCAAAGGGTATTCCCGGAATGCCTCAGTCCCGGCTTACCACTGTGACAGACACCCTTTCTCGGATTAAGAAAAATGTAGAGGGCAAGAAAATTCCCAAGTGGAGCGGAGAACTGTATCTGGAACTGCACCGCGCTACCTATACATCCATTGCCAAAATTAAGCGTAATAACCGCAAAGCGGAATTCCTGCTTCAGGCAAACGAAGCCAGCGGCTTGACGGATAAACTGCTTTTGGGCGGCAACTACGATAAGCAAGGCATTTATGACAACTGGACTACGGTTTTACTGAACCAGTTCCACGATATCATTCCCGGCTCTTCCATCGAGGAAGTTTATGAGGATTCCGACAAGCAATTTGCGGAGATTTTTGAACAAGGCAATGCCAGAATGGACAATGCGCTGACAAACTTGGCGCAAAATGTGGCACAGGAAGGTATCCTTGTATATAACCCCTCCGGCACGAAACAAAGTGGCGTGGCGGTTTACGAAGGCAAGCAGTACTTTGTAAAAGACGTACCGGCATACGGCTGGGTTGTGATACCGGAAGAAAAAGACCAGAAGCCGGCTATGACAATCACTGAAAAATGTATGGAAAACGATTCCTTCCGGCTGGAACTGGATGAAAAGGGCGTGTTCACTTCTATCTATGACAAAGTGAACAACCGGGAAGTTTTGCCTGCCGGAAAGCGGGGTAACGTACTGGAAGCCTACGACGACCATCCCTACCAGTATGACAACTGGGAAATCTGTGACTACTACAAAGAGAAGATGTGGGAAGTTGACGATGTCTCCGAAATGCGCATCGGTCACTGCGACGATGTCAGCGCATCTTTGGAAATCACACGGAAGTTCCTCAACTCCACCATTTGCCAGACCATTACCATTTATCGGGATATTCCCCGGGTGGACTTCGATACAAAGGTGGATTGGCAGGAGCACCACGTACTGCTGAAAGCCGCATTCCCTGTGGATGTGGTGGCAGACAAGGCGACTTACGAAATTCAGTACGGTGCAGTAGAGCGTCCCACCCACAGCAATACCTCCTGGGATGCGGCAAAGTTTGAAGTCTGCGCCCATAAGTGGGTAGATTTAGGTGAACCGGACTACGGCGTTGCGCTGATGAATGACTGCAAGTACGGTCACGATATTCACGAAGGCGTTATGCGCCTGACGCTGATTAAGTGCGGCACATATCCCAACCCCAACGCAGATATCGGCCAGCATCAGTTCACCTATTCCATTATGCCCCACGGCGGTGACTGGCGGCAGGCGGATGTTGTTAACCAGGCATTTGCGCTGAACTGCCCGCTGATGGCTAAAAAGGCTCAGGGCAAGGGCACACTCCCCGGAACCTACAGTCTGGTAAGTACAGACAAGGCAGATGTTTTGGTCACTGTTGCCAAGGAAGCCTGCGATGGCGAGGAAATTATCTTCCGCGCTTACGAGACACAAGGCAAGCGCTCCACGACTACCATCACCTGCGGTTTCCCGGTGGAATCTGCGCAGGAAGTGGATATGCTGGAAACCAGCGTCTATGAGAAATTGCAGGCAGAGGGGAATACCTTTACGGCAGACTTTAAGCCTTACGAAATCAAGACCTTCCGTGTCAGCAAGAAATAATAAAATACGGGCTGTTGCAAGTAATTGCAACAGCCCATTATTTTTAACATAGCCGACTTTTGGCGGCGGCAATAAATGCAGGGGATGTGCCACAGCACCCGCCTAAAATAGCAGCGCCCATTTCATGGCACTGGACAAGAATTTGGGAAAATTCTTCTTCATTCATAGGATAGCAGGGAAGACCGTCTTCACCGATTACGGGGTTTCCGGCATTTGGCTTACAGACCAAAGGCCCTTTGCAAACCCGGCGCAGTTTGCTGACCAGTCCGGCTGTCAGATTGTCTGCGCCTACGCAGTTAAAGCCAACAGCCGCTGCGCCGGCTTGCTCCAACTCTCGCAGAACAGGACCGGCATCCATACCGGAAAACAGAGAACCGTCGCTTTGCATTGTGAAAGTGTAAAGGCAAGCCCCTGCGCCTTCCAACTCTGCGGCGGTGAGAATGGCTTCTGCTTCTTGGGGATACATCAGAGTTTCTGCCGCCAAAATATCTGCGCCGCCGTCTATCAGCCCCCGGATTTGCCTTTTATAGTTTTCTACCAAAAGGTCAAATTGACTGCTGTCCCAACTGTCGGTAAAGGCGGCAAGAGTTGTTAAGTTTCCTGCCACCAAAACATCCGGACTTACGGATCGGGTAAGGGCGACCAACTGGGCGTTGATTTGCTCTGTGTGATTATCAAGACCAATGCGGGTAAGGGCGATGGGTTGCGCCTGAAAGGTCGGAGCATAAAGCACCTGACTGCCGGCGGCCACATATTCTCTTTGCAAATGCACCAAAACTTCCGGATTGGCCAGAATCCACTCTTCCGTACAAACGCCCCGGGGCATACCGGCTTTTTGTAAATTAGAACCGGTAGCGCCATCTAAAAACAGAGGGCTATTTTTTAGGTGTTTTTGAAATTCTTCCCTTGTCAGCATACCTTAACCTCTTTGCTTTTTTTCTTATTATAGCCAATTGAGAAAAAGAATGCAACCGGAATTGACGTAGTGGGTATCATTTGATAAAATAGATTTGATTTAACCACAAGGAGAAACGTGTATGAAAAAATCGGTTTTACGTCAATATGCAAAACTTATCGTCCGGAGCGGAATGAATGTGCAAAAAGGGCAGGAAGTTCTGGTTCGGGCAGAACTGGACCAACCGGAATTTGTGCAGATGGTGGTGGAAGAAGCGTATAAGGCAAAGGCAAAGAAAGTAACGGTAGAGTGGGAGTACCAGCCTCTGCAGAAAATCCATGTGCGCCATCAGTCTGTAAAGACCATGGGCGAGGTTTCGGAATATCAGAAAGCGCGGCAACAGCACTACTGCGACACCCTGCCTGCCCGGGTTTATATTATGAGCGAAGATCCCGATGGACTAAAGGGTGTGAATATGGAAAAAGTGGCAAAGGCGCGGCAGATGTCTTTCCCAATTTTAAAACCCTATATTGATAAGCGGGAGGGCTGGCAACAGTGGTGCATTGCCGCCGTTCCGGGAAAAGCCTGGGCGAAGAAAGTGTTCCCCGGCGAGCGTATCGGCGTGGCGATGGAAAAACTGTGGGAGGCGATTTTGAAAGCGTCCCGAGTAAACGATGACCCCATCAAAGCGTGGGAAGAACACAACAAGGACTTAAAGGCCCGGTGCGACTATCTGAACGAATTGGGCATTGAAAAACTCCACTTCACCGCAGACAACGGTACGGATCTGACGGTGGGGATGATTCCCGAGGCAATGTTCTGCGGCGGCGCGGAAACCAGCCGGCAAAACATTGTATTCAATCCCAACATCCCTACGGAAGAGTGTTTTATCTCGCCCATGAAAGGACAGGCAGAAGGCATTGTCTACGCTACAAAACCCTTATCCTACCAGGGGCAATTGATTGAAAACTTCTATATTCGCTTTGAAAACGGCAAGGCAGTGGAAGCAAAAGCGGAAAAAGGGGAAGCCCTGCTTAACAGCCTTATCAATATGGACGAAGGTTCTGCATATCTGGGCGAGTGCGCTTTGGTGCCCCAGAAAAGCCCCATTTGCGAAAGCGGCATTTTGTTCTACAACACTTTGTTTGATGAAAATGCCGCCTGCCACCTGGCGCTGGGTATGGGTTATATTGACACCATTCGAGACAACCATAACAAGACCATAGAAGAGTGTCGGGAGTTGGGCATTAACGATTCCATGGTGCACGAAGACTTTATGATTGGGTGCGACACTATGAGCATCGATGCAACTACCCGGGATGGGAAAGTAATTCCTATCTTCCGTAATGGTAATTGGGCTTTTTAAGAGTAACATTTTGAATTTTATTAAAAAAAATCAGAAAAAACACTTGCAATTAGTGAACGCTTATGGTATGATATCCGGGCGACTAAAGAATTTTGGGGCTTTTGCGCCCTTTTACCTGATCAGAAAGAGGTGAACAACATGAAGGAAGGTATCCATCCCAATTACGAACAGACTACGATTCGTTGTGCTTGTGGCAATACTTTTACCACCGGCTCCACCAAGAAGGAAATCAGAGTTGAAATCTGCTCTAAGTGCCACCCTTTCTATACCGGCAAGCAGAAGCTGGTTGATACCGGTGGACGTGTTGACCGTTTCAACAAGAGATTCAATCTGAAGTAAGCTCAAAGCCTGCACTGCGAAAGCGGTGCGGGCTTTTGCTTTTTTAATTACGTTACAAATTACAAATGATCTGCAGATCCCCAAAATACAAAAAAAGCCTGTCATCCTGAGCGAAGTCGAAGGATCTGCGCACTT
>JAZOXE010000059.1:0-6023 GCA_045659525.1 Faecousia sp.
TTACGGTTATTGGTGTATTCACTATCCTCATACTCACCAAAGTGGCCGCTTAGTATGTTGTCTTCAAAGAAAACGTAGTTGGCACAGTTATACAGTCCGCCGGATTCTACGGTAACTGTATTGTTGCGGATGGTTGCATACTGTGTCATTTTACAGTAGCCGGTAAGGCTGCCCCAGCAATCACTTTCACAGTTTTCTATGAGGAAACGTTCCTTGGCAACAATACCGCTACCCATTCCCCGGTAGCCGTTCGTCGGTGCTTTCTTGCCGTAATCCAGTTTGATGCCATAGAGGAAGAATTCCGACGCATCCCGTTCATCGGGAACCGTTGCGCCGTTACCGCAAAGCCAGAAAAATGCATCCGGACGAACAGTTTCTTGATTTGTCTTTACCGTAAAGTTTGCAAAGCCCACGTGGCCCTTATCCGTATCTCCCGATGCCGGCGAGAAATTGAACATTCTACTGGATGTATGGGCATAAACCAGCTCGGTTCCTTCCGTGCTTTCACCCATCAATACAACATTGGAGGGAATATTGATTTGGGACTGCAATTGATAGGTGCCATTGGGGAAATACACCACGCCGCCACCTGCATCTGCCGCAGCAGTAATTGCCTTATTCAGTGCCGACGCATAGTCCTTACTATTAAATAAATTTTCTAACGTGGTACGTTTCGTTGTAACATCAATCACATTATCCCACTTAAAGTTACCCATCCAGGCAAGGCCGGTATTCAGGTAATCATTTCCCGCTGCTACTATGGTCAGGGTCTGGTCGCTTTCCAGTCCTACCCAAGTCAGGCCGTTATCGTTACTTACCTGCACTTCATAAGTAGCCAGCGCAGTTCCCGGTTTCACGGAGAACTCCAAGCAGTAAGGCGTTACTCTTGTTACGTTGGTTTCAACCACGGTATTGCCGTTAACCAATCTAATGTCGGTTGTGGAATTTGCGCCAAACTGCAGACCTTCCATACTTCTGCCTACAACTTTCAGCGTCTGGCCTGCCCATGCTTCATATTCGCTAATGTACAGCGGGCGGGGTGCATTAAGCACCTTGGGCTCACTCCAACCGTAGCCGTTGTTTACCCAAATGTCGTACAAGCCGGGCACCGTATCTTCCGGAAGTTTTGCCATTGCAAAAGTGCCGCCTTCTGCATCTTTTTGTACCAAAGGCAGAACTTTTGCCGTTTCTACCGGTGTGGCAGGTGCTTGCGCCGCGGTATGGGGCGCATACATTACCTGCACCAAAGACATATTATCATTGATGATGCCGTAGCCGCTAATGCTGAAGTAGTCGCCGGGCATAACCGCATCGGAAAGTTTATACAGCACTGCCGGGCGTTCCCATTTGGTTTCACCGACAAAGAGGGTTGCACTCTCCGATTGGGTGTGCTGATATTGGTTGGCATCATTATCGTCAAACATAGCGGTAAGAATCACATTGCCCATATACTTGGGACAGAAGGTAAAGGTTGCATTGCCGCTGCTGTCTGTCTGCACAGTGCCGGTCTGGTAAGATGTGAAGTCATACTCCAAATTCAGATAAACCGGCATATTGGCGCAAGATACACCATCTTTTGTTTTCAATGTAACGCCAATTGTCACTTCATCCTCGTTGCTGGCACAGGTATAATCCGTTTTATCCAGTGTCAGAACTGTGGGGGTATAGCCAGGAACGGCATAAATTGCAGAATCCGTGATATAAGAACCGCTGACACCTACCCGGGTGTAAATCCGGTATTCATAAGTTACGCCGGCCTTCAAGTTGGTATCCAGATAGGTATTCACACCGGCATCTAAAGCCGCAACTTCTTCCCATTGGCCGCCTTCTGCTTTCCGTTCCAGTACTACCGCAGTACCTGCTGCAGCATTGGTCTCTGTCCAGTCAATCTGGGCGGAACGCAACTGACTGCCTTCCGTTACCGTTAGATTGGAAACGCAGTTTTCCGGAATTTCATCAAAGAAGAAACCGGAGAAGCCAAAGTATGTGGATTTGTTGTCTTTTTCAATAATCAGGGTAAAGTCGCCCTTTACCACATAGGAAATGTATGCCCGGGTATTGAACGTTTCTGTGGAAACCACATCCCGCAGCACCAAATTACCCATTTCATCATAGAACATTAAGGTAATTTCACCGGCGTTTTCGGGATTGTACCGACCGCAATCGTTATTAGTGTATAGGGTAAAGAGATAGGGCTCGTCGGAAACACCGGAGAAAGTATATGTTCTGGCAGCGCCGGTTACGTCCTCATTAAATCTCTTGGCTGCCGAACCGCTGGCGGCATCATAGACATTAAATGTCATCTGCGCTTCGGTGTTAGGGTTATAAAGTACATCATCGCCGGTGGCAGGGAAACAGAACCATACGTCACCTTCGGTTCTTACAAAGACTTTATTGTTTAAACAATAGTCATAGGTCTCCCTTGACAAGTTAAAAGACTCAGTATTCACACCGGTATACTGATATCCCAAAAGATATGCATCCAAACTGCCGTATGTATCCACCCAATTACCGTCAAGCGCGGTATTCAGGTTCGCATAATGCGCAAAATCTTTGGTTGCCGTTTTTTCCGGGAATGTCTCCGGTTCGGACAACGGATCAAAGAAGAACGCACTTACCCCGAAGTACTGACTGGTAGTGATTTCACCGGAAACGTAATTTTGTTTATCAATACAAAGCACAAAACTGCCTTGCACATGGAATGTGATGTAGCCGCCGCTGCGGCCAAAATCTGCTGTGCTCATTTCCACGGTGGCATGGTGCTGGGAACCGTCAATGCTCAAGAAACTAAATGCAATGGGTTCATCAACAGGGTAAGGGATATTCCTTGTGTCTGCGTAAATCCGGAATGCATATTCTTTCGTCTCGTCCGGCGCATTGAAGTGCAGCGCAACACGCCGTCCAAGTCCTTCTGGGAACGGACATGTGTCCAAATACGCCCCTGCCGTACTGCCTGCGGCAGTATATGCCTCATACATTGGCACCGTACCAGTGTAGTTTGCAGGCGTTTCCAATGTATTTACAAAGGTTGGCGCGCCAACATAATTCGCACCGCGGTAGTACCAGAATTCGTTACCTGCTTTCGCCCGATAGGCCTCAGAGGTATTTAACTTTACCGCATTGGAAGAGGTATCCTTGTGCCAAGCACTGATACTCGCATGACCAAAACGACGGAAGTAATGCTCGTTATCGTAGTTTGCCAAAGAGTTTTGGATTTTATCGTTTTTGGTTTCTACATCCGTCCAGCCTAACAAAATCGCCTGCTCACTGCCATAGCCCTTGGTCTGCCAGTTGCCACCGGTAACATTGTCGATGTCGCCAATTTGCTTCCAGGTAGTAGACGGATCAAAGAAGAAAGCAGAAAATCCGAATGCGTTGTTGGGCTTATCCATACACAGAAGGAAACTGCCCTTAACCCGGAATGTCAGATATGCGCCGGTTTTACCGAACTGATCCGCAGTAACTACCACACGTTCAGACAAAATATTGCCGTCCAAATCCATCAGGAAAATTTCTGCGCCTTCACTGAATGTATCAACGTAGTTCAGAGTATCGGCATAAACCGTAAAAAGATACTCTGTGTCCGCCTTACTCTCCGGAACGTCAAACTGGGCAATCACACGGTTTGTCATACCAGCAGATATCGGCGTCTTGTCGAAGAAACCCAAATTTACGTTGTCTGTATTGTTTTCAACGCCTGTATTGGCGTATGTATTATATTTCGGGGCCGTACCCACATAACTGCCCGGCGTTTCCAGAATAGGATATCCGTTGGGTTTGGCCGCTACCATGGAATCACTGTAGAAAGTGATTTTACCCATACGCTTTGCCGCTTGGGCCGTGGTGGACATAGTAATGGCATTGTCAGATGTGTTGGTATATCCCGGTACAGCCGTTGTAATTTCAGACCGGTAATACTTATATACAGAGCCATTTGCAGTTTCATCCTCAAAGTAGCCGATGGACGGTACTTCATCTTCGTCTTCCGTTCCACCCGCACTTCCATTGGGGTTGCCGCCGTAGACAAACCACTTATCGTTAATTGTCTGGGCTAAACTGGAATTCCAGCCCAAAAGGATCGCCTGCTCATCACCATAGCCGCCCAAAGATTTCCATGCGCAGCCGGTGGTGGTGTCCAACGCACCTACCTGCTTCCATAAAGCGGATTGGGTAGATGTTTTCTCTGTTGCAAAGACCGACATAAAATTGCCGGGGATGCAGGAACAAATCAGCGCGAAGCACAAAACTCCTGCCAGTACTCTTTTTGCAATCTGTTTGCTCATTGTTCTGTCCTCCTGTAGTAATTGCGGTTTTGTGTCTCACACGCAAGTACGCTTAAGCACAATATCCCATTCTCTGTTTATTATACATAAAATCAGGGAAAAAGCAAGGATTTATATTATTGTTTAGTACAAAATTTACTTCGTCTTTGCTCCACGCAAAAAGGGCGTGCCCTTTGGCACGCCCTTTCACTGTTCATGGAATATTACTTTTCCTTGACAACCCGCAGGTCATCCTGCATTTTTGCCATGGTCTTTTTATCCAAATTGTAGATAAATGTCAGGCCAACAAACATCAGCACTGCGCTGAACATATACAGTGCCGCCACCAGCCAGCACATATTGGAAGCGGTAGCCAAACTCTGACCTTCTGTACCCAATTCAGACACATAACCCAGAGCACCCATCAGCAAAAGCACTGCAGAGGGGCCTACGCCTTGCGCTAATTTCCGGAAGAAGGAGTGCAGAGAGTAAACCGTGCCCTCTTCCCGCTTGCCGGTTTTCCACTCGTTGTAGTCAATGGCGTCTGCCATCAGCGCCCAGGACACACAGGTGTAGATACCCATGCCCAAACCGAAGATGACCAGCGCGCCGATATACAGCATAAGTGCCGTTTCCTTATTGGAAATTACGGGGAATACAAACATCAGCAAGCCGCCAACCATAGAGACGATGCTGCCGCCGACTGCCGCTTCTTTCTTGCCGTACTTGTTAACAATCTTCTTAATGAAGGGCATAAACAGGAACATAGGCAAGAAGCCGATAATCATAACCACACCGGACATAGATGCTTTGCCGAAATAGGTCGCAAACATAATGGTGTTGGCAGTGGATGCAGACTGCATACCCAAGAACATACCCATAGCCGCTAATGTCGCACCAACAGCAGGGCGGTTCTTCATAAAGTTGCCAAAGGCTTTCCAAACGTTGAATTTCTCATTTTCGTTGGTCTTTACGGAGTTTTCATCCACACGGATGGTGATATTTTTCAGCATGAAAATAAATGCCGCAAATCCCAAGATACCCATAATCAGCGCTGCCAGGAAAACACGGTTTCCTAACAGAGTTTCAACCTGCACGCCGGTTTCCGGATTGATCAGCGGTGTGCCGTCGGGATTAACTTCCTTGCGCCAAATCAGCATAGGCAGAATGGCCATAGGAACCATATTGCCCAACATAGAACCAACACTGCGCCAAGTAGAAAGTTGCGCTCTCTCACCGGCATCTTCTGTCACCAAAGACAGCATAGAGCCATAGGGAACATTGGCGATGGTGTAGCAGGCATCCCAAATGATATAACCCACAACAAACAAAATCGCCTTAATCAGCACCGGAGCGTTGGGCACCGGCACAAATACCAGTGCGCCGGCAAACAAAAGTCCAATCGCGCCGATTAAAATGTAACTTTTGAATTTGCCACGTTTGTAGACTCTGCGGTCTGCATCGATCATAGAACCGATCATGGGATCGTTGATGGCATCCCAAATCTGCACTACTAACAGCAGCGCTGACAGAAGTCCGGTTTCCAGCATCATAAATACCAGCCAGAAAGTTTGAACCGTTCCCTTAAGGGAAAAACTCATGTTGCAGCCGAAGTCGCCTGCGGCATAAGCCAGTTTGTCCCGCATACCAAACTTGCGGTAACCGCGCTCATCCAAAATGTTTACTTTCCTCTTCATACAGTCCTCCTAAAATTATTTTTTCGCTTTTTTAATTAAGTTTAATACTTTGTTGAATTTCAGA
>JAZOXE010000060.1:0-6532 GCA_045659525.1 Faecousia sp.
CTATTGCGGTCAGATCGGTGTCAAGTATCTGACTGTTTACGCCTTTTCTACAGAGAATTGGAAACGCTCGGAAGAGGAAGTGTCCGGTATTATGAAGCTGCTGGCGATCTATTTGAAAGAAGCAATCCGGGATATGGAGAAAAACCATGTCCGTATCCGGGTGTTTGGCGATATTACCCGGTTAAGCCCCCAGTTGCAGGCGCTGTGCCGGGAAGCGGTGGAAGAATCTTCAGCATTTCACGATGTGCAGGTTAATTTCTGCTTAAACTATGGCGGCCGCGATGAAATTGTTCGGGCGGCTAAGGCGTTTGCCCAAGAAGTGGCAGACGGAAATAAAAAGATTGATGATTTAACAGAAGATATGTTTTCTCAGTATCTGTATTCTGCCGGCGTTCCGGATCCGGAACTGGTCATTCGCCCCTCCGGAGAGATGCGAACCAGCAACTTCCTGCCTTGGCAGACGGCTTACTCGGAATATGTGTTTATGAATGTGCTGTGGCCAGATTTCAGTGAGAAAGATATGGATGCGGCAATCGAAGAATATCACCGACGCAACCGTCGGTTTGGAGGCGCATAACTTTGAAAACACGGGTAATTGCGGCAGTGGTTTTGTTACCGCTACTGCTGGTTGTAGTTTTGGTACTTCCGAAAATTTACACAGCCATTCTTTTTGGTATTATGGCGGCAATTGGCGCTTATGAACTGATGCAAGGCACAGGTCTTGTAAAAAACTTCCGTCTTTGCATATACGCTATGGTGACGGCATTGTTAATCTCGGTGTTGTTGGGCATCCCCGGTTATGGATGGCTGATAGGGGTTATGCTTTTTCTGTTCATATGCGTTTTGTTTGGAGAGGTTTTACTGTCCCACGCCAAACTGCCTTTTGAGAAACTGGCAATTACCTTTATGGCCGGCGGCGTGGTTCCTTTCATGCTGACCGCATTGGTGCGACTGCACGGGATGGAAGAAGGTCGTTTTTACATTCTGATTCCCTTTGTGCTGGCATTTTTGTCCGATACCGGCGCTTATTTCACAGGCCGCGCCTTTGGCAAACATAAGTTAGCCCCGGTAATCAGTCCCAATAAAACTGTAGAAGGTGTTCTGGGTGGCGCGGTTGGCGGTGTTGCCGGAATGATAATTTACTGTGCAGTCTTGCAGTTAGGTTTCGGATTTCAGGTCAACTATTTCTACGCTGCCCTTTACGGTGTGGTGGGTTCTTTTGCGGCGGTATTCGGCGATCTGTGCTTTTCCGCAGTGAAACGGCAAACCGGCATTAAAGATTACGGAAACTTAATTCCCGGACACGGTGGGGTTTTAGACAGATTTGACTCTACATCTGTGGTAGCACCTTTGGTCGAGATTCTGATGATATTAATTCCTGTGGCGGTGAGATAATGGTTAAATGCGTGAGCATATTGGGCTCTACCGGTTCTATTGGCCGGCAGACGTTGGACATTGTAGATAATTTACACCTGAATGTAGCGGCGTTAACTGCCGGGACTAATGTAGAGAGAATGGCCCTACAGTGCAGAAAATACCGTCCCCAATTGGCAGTTATGGCTACGGAAAACGCGGCAAGACAGTTGCAGGCAGAGATTTCCGATTTGAAAATAACGGTTATGTGGGGGCAGGAGGGACTGTTGGCCGCGGCCACTTGCCCGGAAGCGGACTGCGTGATTACCGCGGTTGTGGGTATGCTGGGGTTAAAGCCAACCCTTGCGGCTATTCGCGCAGGAAAACGTATCGGCCTTGCCAACAAGGAAACGCTGGTTTGCGCCGGGGAATTGGTAATGGCAGAGGCAAAAGAATACGGCACAGAAATTATTCCGGTGGATTCGGAACATTCTGCAATTTTTCAGTGCCTTATGGGTGTAAACGACCGGCGGGAAATTAAGCGTCTGTTGCTGACCTGCTCCGGCGGACCTTTTTACGGAATGAAAGCAGATGCCCTTTCCAAAGTAACAAAGGCAGATGCCTTAAAACACCCCAACTGGAAAATGGGGCCCAAGATCACCATCGACTGCGCAACCCTTATGAACAAAGGATTGGAAGTCATTGAGGCAATGCGTCTTTATGGTTTGCCCCTTTCTCAAGTGGATGTGGTGATCCACCGACAAAGCGTGGTCCATTCTTTGGTGGAGTTTGCTGACGGCGCGGTAATGGCGCAGTTGGGAAGTCCGGATATGCGCCTGCCCATTCAACTGGCTATGACTTATCCTGCCCGCTTACCTTGCCCGGTGGATGCGCTGGATTTGACGGCCTGCGGCAATTTGAGTTTTGCACAACCGGATATGGCAGCGTTTCCTTGCTTGAAATTGGCGCGGGAGTGCGCTGCAGCAGGGGGAACAGCCTGCCCGGTTATGAATGGCGCCAATGAAGAGGCGGTTGCTCTGTATCTGCAGGACAGAATCGGCTTTTATGATATTTATGATTTGGTCTCCAAAGCGGTTGATACAGTGCCCTTTGTGGCAGCACCGGATTTGGAGCAAATTTTGGAGGCTGACCGATTGGCGCGGTTGGCAGTGAAAGGTTAAGCGAGTAAAAATGAGCATTGTATTTGCAATTATCCTATTTAGCATTTTGATTTTTGTTCACGAGTTGGGGCATTTTCTGGTGGCAAAACTCTCCGGCGTTCAAGTCAATGAATTTGCCATTTTTATGGGGCCTGCCATTTTCAAAAAGCAAGTAGGTGAAACCCTCTATTCCATCCGCTGTATCCCCATTGGCGGCTACTGCGCAATGGAAGGGGAAGAGGAGGATACCCAATCCCCCCGTTCTTTCCAAAAGGCGTCTTGGTGGAAACGGCTTGCCATTTTGTTGGCAGGTTCGGCAATGAATTTTGTGGCGGGTTTCTTAATTATGACCATTGTCTTTGCCCCAGCAAAGCAGTTTATAGTGCCGGTGATTTCCCAAGTGGAAGAAGAGTGCTCCTTTGCCGGAGAAGCGGGGATCCAGGTGGGAGATGAACTGCTGGAATTGGACGGAGAGAAAATATATGTCCAGTCCAACTTTTCTATGCTTATGGCGCTAAAGCCGGCAGATACCCACACACTGACGGTAGAGAGAAACGGAGAACGAATCGTTCTTAAAAATCTGAAAATGGAGCAAAAAATCTTTAATGATGAGGAAACGCCCCGCTACGGATTCGCTTTTTCTGTAGTAGATGCGGATTTTCAGAGTACCGCCGCTTATATTTGGAACACATCGGTGGATACGGTGCGAACAGTACGGCTTAGTTTGCAGATGCTCCTTACCGGCAAGGCGGGACTTCAGGATTTAACCGGCCCGGTGGGTATCGTTCAGTTAATGAATGAAACGGCGGAAGCCTCGGACACCACAAAGGATGCCATTTACAGTATGTTGTATTTTGGCGGTTTTATTGCGTTTAACCTGGCAGTTATGAACTTGTTGCCTATTCCCGCGTTGGACGGCGGCAGAGCCGTAGGCCTGCTGCTGACAACAGGAATCGAAGCAATTACGAAAAAGAAAATCTATCCGAAAGTGGAGCCCTACGTCCACGGTGCAGCTATGGTTCTGCTTTTGGCCTTGTTGGCGATACTGATGTTTAAGGATATCTTTATGATATTTAAGGGGTAAAATGATGACCAGAAAGATACAGGTAGGAAAAGTGACCATTGGCGGCGGCGCTCCCGTAGTCATCCAGTCTATGTTAAATACCAAGACAACGGATGTGGAAGCCTCCCTTGCCCAAATCCGCGCACTGAAAGCGGCGGGGTGTCAAATAGTCCGATTGGCAGTACCCAACCGGGCGGCGGCAGAGCGCTTTGGCGAGATTGCAAAGGAGAGTCCCTTGCCTTTAGTGGCTGATATCCACTTTGACTACCAACTGGCACTTATGGCGGCGGAAAACGGCGCATCAAAAATTCGCATTAACCCCGGCAACATCGGTGGTGATGACCGGGTAGAAACCGTGGTAGCGGCGTGTAAAGAAAAGAAAATTCCCATTCGCATTGGTGTCAATGGGGGGAGTTTAGACAAAAAACTTTTGGAAAAATACGGTCATCCTACGGCGGAGGCCTTGGTGGAAAGCGCCTTTTCCCATTTGGAACTGTTGGAAAAGTTCGGCTTTTATGATACCTGCGTATCTATGAAATCCTCTACCGTTCCCACCATGGTGGCGGCGGCGCGGCTTTTCCGGGAGAAATGTGATTATCCCATTCACATCGGCGTAACGGAAACCGGTCCGGTAAGAATGGGTCTGATGAAATCGGCGATAGGAATCGGTGCGCTTTTGTTGGACGGAATCGGTGATACAATCCGAGTGAGCCTAACAGATGACCCGGTGGAGGAAGTCTACGCGGCGAAAGACATTTTGAAAGCCGCAGGTTTGCGCAAGGAAGGCGTCAACATTATTTCTTGCCCCACTTGCGGAAGAACACAAATCGACTTAATCGGTCTTGTAAATCGAGTGGATGCGGCGTTGAAAGACTGCCAAAAACCGATTACTGTAGCGGTAATGGGTTGCATTGTCAACGGCCCGGGAGAAGCAAAGGAAGCGGACATCGGCGTTGCCGGTGGTGACGGCTGCGGTATGCTGTTTGAAAAAGGTAAACAGATTGCCAAATTGCCCTATGAGGAATTGTTACCGGCATTACTAAAGAGAATCGAAGAACTTTGAGGATATTATGGCGAAGGAAACACTGTATTTTTTGGATATGTTCCCGGATTATGTCCCGGATGAAATTTGCGCTGAGCATTTTGAAAAGGCGCAAATTCTGTCTGCGGACATAGACGCTTATGGTGGCGGGGTAGAAGTAACCATCTTCTCATCCCGGTATATTCCCCAGGAAGTTTTGAACCGGGCGGCAGAGGAAATTGCAAAAATATATGGTTTGAGCCGGGGTTTAATTATCTCGGCAAAACACCCTGCCCGGGAAATGGTGAATATGAGTGACCAGGAACTGTCAGCGCTGTTTGTGGGACTGAATTCTATGAATATCGCCTCTCTTGCCGGCGCGAAGTGGCAGTGGGATGAGAATACTTTAACGGTATATTTAAGGGCAAACGGAAAGGACACGCTTTTGGAATGTGCGCCCGGGGTTAAAAATTATCTAAAGGACCGTTTTGATGCGGATATCTCATTGGAAATCGTGCCGGGAGAAGAATTGGGCGGTCAAGGACTTGCCCAGCGTATGGCAGAAATTCGGTCTGATATTTTGGCCAGCCTGCCGAAAGTTGCCTATAGCGAAAACAAAGTCCGGGAAACTCCGGAAAACAAGAAAACCATCTACGGAAAACCCATTCGCAGCGCAGTCATTCCTATGAAAGATTTGGATTTGAATATGGGAAGCGTTGTGGTGGAAGGTAAAGTGTTCGACATTGAACATAAAGACCTGCCCAAAAATGGCGCTTGCGTCATTCATATGAATATTACAGATAACACATCTTCCGTTCATGTAAGCAGATACCTGAAAAATGCAGAAGCAAAGCCCATTGTAGAGGGCGTTAAAGAGGGAGATGTGATTAAGGTCCAGGGAAAAATGGAAGTGGATAGTTACACCAATGAAACGGTGCTCAAACCTTTTTCCATTGAACCGGGATATATGCCCCGACGGGAGGATCAAACCCAAGGCGGCAAGCGGGTGGAATTGCACCTGCATACGGTTATGAGTAATATGGATGCTCTGACCAACACGGAAAAAGCAATTAAGCAAGCCGCTGCCTGGGGACACCGGGCAATGGCCATTACAGACCATGGCTGCTGCCAGTCCTTTACAGACGCCTTGCACACAATGGAGGGGAGAAACGGCCCGCCGAAGGTGGCAGGTTCTGAAGAAGAATTCAAGATTCTCTACGGCTGTGAAGGGTACTACATCAACGATGTTGATGACCGGCTGGCAGTGCAGGGAAGTAAAGACGGCGATTTAGAAGACGAATACGTTGCCTTCGACTTGGAAACAACCGGGCTCTATGCCCGCCGAGATAAGATAATCGAAATCGGCGCGGTGTTGATGAAAGACGGAAAGGAACTGGACCGTTTCCAGACCTTTGTAGACCCGGGATGTTCGCTGGAAAAACGGACAGTGGATTTAACCGGCATTACCGATGAAATGTTAAAGGGCGCGCCTACCATAGAGGAGGCTTTGCCACAGTTTTTGGAGGTTGTGGGAGACAGAGTGCTGGTTGCCCACAATGCGGACTTCGATACTACTTTTATTTATCACGCCTGCAAGCAGCAGGGCGTTGATTACCGATTTACATCGGTTGACACATTGACACTGGCCCAGAACTTACTGAAGAACCTGAACCGGTTTTCTTTGGATGTGGTGGCGAAGCATTTTGAACTTGCAGATTTCAACCACCACCGGGCAGGGGATGATGCGCTCACCTGCGGCAAAATCATGGCGAAATTCATTCCTATGCTGAAGGAAATGGGTGTAAAAACACTGCAGGCGGTAAATCCTGCGGTTATGCCTTTGCGGCCACAGCACCGCCAGGATGGGGTGCACTGTCAGCATATCGTGGTTTTTGCGAAAAACCAGATGGGTTTGCGCAATCTTTACCGGTTGGT
>JAZOXE010000061.1:0-16353 GCA_045659525.1 Faecousia sp.
TCCACGAAGGTATTATGCGGTTGCCTTTAATCAAGTCCGCTACATTCCCGGATAAAGTGGGCGACCGTTGCCATCACATTTTCACATACAGCCTGATGCCCCACACGGGTGATTACCGTGATGCCGGTGTTTTGCAGCGGGCATACGACCTGAACAACCCCTTGACCGCAGTTGCCGTGGGCAAGCAAGAGGGCTTGCTTCCTGAGCAGTATGCTTTGGTGCAGGTTTCCCGGAAAAATGTGATTCTGGAAACTGTGAAGAAAGCGGAAGATTCCCAAGCCCAGATTTTCCGTATGTACGACAGCGCAAATCAGCGGTGTGAAGCAGTGGTGACCTTTGGTTTTACCCCCAAACGGGTTTGCCTGTGTGATTTGATGGAAAAAGAACTGGAGGAATTGACTGTTTGTGATAACAGTGTAACCGTTCCGGTGAAACCCTACGAAATTATTTCCCTCAAAGTAGAATAAGACCTATGAGAAAAAGCCGGTGGTTTTCTCCACCGGCTTTTTTGAATATCCGGATTTCTATTGCTTTTCTCGGAAAAAAATGGTATAGTCAATACAATGTGCGAAAGGAGGGAACCGAATATGAAAAAAGTCATTGCTATGGCGTTGGTGATAGCGGCGTTGGTTGCAGCGGTTCCCATCCGGGCGCAAGCAACTACGGAAGCCCAAAGCATCAGCCAGACAATTTCCCAGCATTACGGTGCTGCCCTTGTTGCAACGGAAAAAGAGTCTTTGGGTGGCTTTTGTGGACTGATGACCAGTTGGCAACTGCATTTGATGGGGATTAACAAATACCTGCTTACCGCCGACGGAAACCGGCAGTATGACACCTATTGCGATATGAAATTTACATCCGGGGGATACCGGGTAAAAGCCTATTCCGGCGCCCAGTATACCTTGCGGGAAATCCTTAATTATATTACGGATTACGGCGCCCGGAATGCCTATAATCTTTTAGTGGGGTTTGAGTGGACCAACACGGAAGCCGGCAACCAGTACGGTCACGCCGTGGTGGTTTATGCGATTTTAGACGGAAAGGTTTATTTCACCGAAGGGTTCCAGACATCTTACGGCGGTTCGGAAGGCGGCGTCACTGCCTTGACCATTGAGCAGTTTGTCCGCTACTATGACGACTGGACAACCTTTGAAGGGGTTATTCATTTCGGTAAGAAAGATGAAACCTTTGCCTGCGCTTCCTATGAAAGTCATTTTTACGCAGTGACAGAAAAAGCGCAAACCCTTTATTCCCAGCCTTGTGCGCCGGGAAAAGAGGGAACGGACTGCCGAATTCTGCGGGAAAGTTTGCCCGGAGAACGGTTCTTAATTACGGGTTTGTTTGAAACATCGGAAAAAACCTATTACTACGAAACGGAAGATTGCGGCGCGGCGGCATTTTTGCCGGCAGAATCTGTTACGCCTATTGCTTTTTGCTATGATACGGTGACAGCGGAAAAGTTGGTTTTACCCCAACGGGTGAACCCCAATGCTGACTTTACGGTTTCCGGCAGTGTGCAGCCAGGAGAAAACCGGATAAGCGCCATAAAAGTTACGGTAACGGATAATGCCGGGGAAACAGTAACGGAACATACCGGCGGGAATGTGGATTTGACCGCTGCCAACGGCGCTTTGGAATTTCAGAAATTGGAGCCGGGACAGTATCAGTGCGCTGTGACAGCCACTTGTGAAAATGCCTATATGAAAGACGGTTCGGTTTTGTGGGACAGTCAGCAGGTACAACTGGCAAATCAGGCATTTATGGTAGGTGAGGGAGAGGTTTCTCTGTCTGCCGATGCTGCCTCCCGGGAAATTCTTGACGGTTGGGCACTGAAAAGCGACGGATGGTACTGTTACCGAAAAGGCGCACCCCGAACCGGTTGGGTTTGCGAGCAGGGTGTGGACTACTATCTGACGAAAGAAGGCAAAGTAACGACTGGTTGGGCGGAAATCAACGGCAAAAAACGCCTGTTCTCCAATACCGGTGCAATGCGTACCGGTTGGGCAGATACCCCCGGTGGGAAATGCTACTTTTTGCGAAACGGCGCGGCAACTATCGGGTGGCGCAAGATTGACAATGGATTTTACTACTTCGGTGAAGATGGGTTTATGCGCCGGGAAACGTGGGTTGAAGAAAAGACCGGAAGGTATTATCTGTTAGCCGACGGCACTCGGGCTTCAAACGGCTGGCATACATTGCCGGAGGGCCGGTTCTTCTTTCAGGAGGATGGGAAGGCTTTGGCCTATCAAGAAGAGATTGACGGTGTTACCTACGTGCGGATTTTGGAAGAAAAACAGAATATGAAAGTTCCCAGCGTTCTGGATAAAATCTCTTAAAAATGACGCCCAAGAAACTTTTGTTTCTTGGGCGTTTATTTTATTCCGATTCTAAATAGTTCGTTAATCGTCCCCATTGCTTTTTGACCACGTTTTTGCCTTGCTGATAATATCGGCGCATCTCTTCCCGGTCCTTTTCCAAGGTTTTGATTGTGCAGTGTTCCGGGCGGATTACGAATATCTTTCCTGCCTGCTCCCAGTTCAGGATTTCTTCCAATTGGGAGAAATAATGGGGGATACGGTCCATAAGGGTATCGAAAAATGCCGGGTATTTCTTCTTGTACAGTTTTTGAAAAATCGGCCGCAGACGGGCGTAATTGGTGGGGTGTAAATTCTCTGCGGGTTTTGTGGTGACAAGAACTACTTTGTCACAGCCTTGAGAAAAGGCTCGGTGAACCGGTAATGCATCTGTTACACCACCGTCTAAATAATGCAGTCCGTCAATGGTTCGACTTTGGCAAAGACCTGGCATAGCGCTGCTGGCTTTTACAATTTCCAAAAGCCGTTTTTGATGCACATCTTCCCGAAAATAGGCAGCCTTACCGGTTTCACAGCAACTGAGTACATATTCGCACACCATAGGGTTTTTATAATAGGCATTAAAATCAAAGGGGAAAGCACCCTGATAACTCAGTGTTTCATACAGATAGTCCAAATCAATGAGATTGTGACTGTAACTTGCTTGCTTAAGTCCAAAATATTTGCGTTGGGAATCGCCTGCGGTTAACGTATAGGCTCTGCCAGATTGCCGGGATTTGAAATTCATTGCGTTTCCTGCGCCGGCAGAAACACCGATGCAGTAGTCAAAAGAGAGCCCCCGCTCCAGCATAACATCCAGCACCCCGGAGGTAAAAACACCCCGGCAAGCGCCGCCTTCCAATACAAGTCCGGTTTTCTTATTCACACAATCGCCCCCCTTTCGTTTTTAGTATACACGCCGGATTTTAAAAAAGCAAGCGCACACATTTATGCCAACAGGAATACCATGGAATGAGCGGCAAACCCGCGAATAAAATTTGGAGGTATTTCTATGTGCAATAACGGTTTTGGCGGCAACTACTGCTGGATTATCATTCTGATTCTCTTACTGTGCAACTGCTGCGGCGGCGGAAATGAATCCCGTTGCGACAACAACTGCGGCTGCTGCTAAAGGATTAAGAGAAAGGGTGTCCCTCGGGACACCCTTTCAAAATATTAAGAAAAAGCCAAAAACCCGAAACGATAATTGTATATTTGGTTTAATATAGGCAAAAACCTTGGAATATGCTTGACTTTTTCTCCCCCGGGGTTACAATAGAAGTAATCTTTTAAAAGGAGAAATTGCTATGAGTAAACTTGTTTTATTCCAAGGCGATTCTATTACCGATGCTTGGAGAAGTCGGGAATATCCCACAGAATTGGGAATTGGCTACAGCCAGATGGCAGCATCGGAAGTGCTATTCGATCATCCCGGAGAGTATACATTCTTAAATCGGGGTGTAAGCGGAAACCGAATTGTAGACTTATATGCTCGGATAAAGTCGGATATTATTAATCTGAAACCGGATTATATGAGCATTTTGATCGGTGTCAATGACGTATGGCACGAACTGAACTTCCAAGACGGTGTCAGCGCAGAAAAATATGAGAGAATCTATAACGATTTAATCACAGAGGTAAAAGAAGCTTTGCCCAATATCAAAATTATGATTATGGAGCCATTTGTGCTTCCCGGTGGCGGTACAAGAAGCACAGAGGAAAAACCGGATAAATGGGATATTTTCTACCGGGAAGTCCGCAAACGGGCAGAATGTGCCCGCCGTGTGGCAGAAAAACACAACCTGCTTTTTGTACCTCTGCAGGAAAAATACGAGGCGCTGAATAAAAAATGCGCCGGAATTTGGCTGACAGACGGTGTACACCCCTCGTGCGCAGGCTATCAACTGTTGAAGCGGGAGTGGCTGAAAGCATTTGAAACAATTCGCTGAAAAAGGACCTGGCAAGATGAAATCCCCCAAGCAGAAAAAAAGTTTTTCCTATATCTGTTTCCGTTTCCTGCGTTTTTTTGTGTGGCTGTTCTATCCGAAGATTCGGATAGAAGGGTTGGAAAACCTGCCGGAAACGCCTTGCGTTGTGGTGGCAAACCACAGTCAGATGAACGGGCCGATTGCCTGCGAAATTCATTTTCCCGGCAGTCGGGCAATTTGGTGTGCCGGGCAGATGATGCACATGAAAGATGTGCCGGCTTATGCCTTTGCAGATTTCTGGAGTCAAAAGCCAAAATGGACAAAGCCTTTTTATAAGGTTTTGTCTTATGCGATTGCGCCGGTTTCTGCCTGCATTTTCCAAAACGCCAATACCATTGCCGTGTATCGGGACAGCCGGATTATTTCAACTTTTAAGAACACGGTGCAGGCTTTGATAGCAGGGAAAAATGTTGTGGTGTTTCCCGAATGTTACGAACCCCATAACCATATCGTAAATCAGTTTCAGGACCGCTTTGTGGAAGTGGCAAAACTCTATTATAAGCGCACCGGGGAAAAAGTTTGTTTCGTGCCAATGTATATTGCACCGAAACGAAAAACAATGTACGTCTGTGAACCCATTGTTTATCAGCCGGACACGCCTGCAGAGGAAGAACGAAACCGAATTTGCGAGTATTTAATGACAGAGATTACAAAAAAGGCAGAAAGCCTGCCGGTACACACAGTAGTACCCTATGCCAACATATCGAAAAAGGACTATCCGAAAAGCAGAATGGAGGAGTAAGCGTATGCGAAAACCGGTAGTGGATTACCGCAAACTCAGACTGAATAATCTTTTAAGTCCCACATACTCCCATTTGCTGTACCTTTTGGGATGGGTTGGGTATTTTGCGGCTTACTTCCTTACGGAAAACTTAATTCCCGCGGAAAACTGCACCCCTATCAAAATAGCGCTGGATGATTTGATGCCCTTCTGCGAGTACTTTGTAATCCCCTATGTTCTGTGGTACGGTTTGATTGTGGTGTCTTTGGGGTATTTTGCCCTTTACAACACCCAAAGTTTCAAAAATCTGCAGACCTATATCATTTTCACCCAAGTGGTAGCCATGGGTGTTTATATCATCTATCCCAATCGGCAGGATTTGCGCCCCGCCCTTTCGGAACTGCAAAACGGAAATGTTTTTGAGCGTTTGGTAGCCTTGATTCAAGCCTTCGATACGCCCACAAACGTCTGTCCATCTCTACACGTTGGCTATTCCCTTGGAATTGCATCTGTTTGGTGCAAAGAAAAAGACGTGCCTCTATGGTGGAAAATTTTTGTAGTCGTACTGGTGTTGCTGATTTGTCTGTCCACGGCGTATATCAAACAACATTCGATTTTCGATGCCTTTGCGGCTTTGCCAATGTGCATTGGCGCAGAACTGCTGATTTACGGCAAATCCCACTATTTTAAGAAGAAACAACCGGCATAAAAAGGGCGAAACTCCGTAACGCAGCGTTGCTTTAACTGCACAAAAATTCACGAAATGCGTTTGATGGCGGATTTCGGGGAATTCTATATGTTATCAAAAAGTTACTACGCAAGGTTTTTACAGATTATACATTAAAGAGGAAGTTAACGATGTCGCCGTCTTTCATAACGTATTCCTTGCCTTCACTGCGAACAAGACCTTTTGCTTTGGCGGCGGCCATAGTGCCGCAGGCTTGCATATCCGCAAAAGCGATCACTTCTGCCCGGATAAAGCCGCGTTCAAAGTCTGTGTGGATTTTACCGGCGGCCTGAGGCGCGTTTGTGCCTTTTTTAATGGTCCAGGCACGGCATTCATCGCTGCCTGCAGTAAGGAAAGAAATCAAACCCAATAAGGCGTAGGAGGAGCGAATCAGTTTGTCAAGACCGGATTCATTCACACCCAGTTCTTCCATAAACATTGCCTTTTCTTCCGGATCATCCAGTTCCGCAATGTCTGCTTCCAACTTGGCGCAGATGGGAATCAGTTCACTGCCTTCCGCTTCTGCCAGCGCTTTAACGGCCACATAATGGCGGTTGTCCTCCGGTTGATTAATTTCGTTTTCTGCAAGATTTCCTACGTAGATGGTCTTTTTCAGCGTCAGCAGGTCGGAGGTTTCAATGATTGCCATATCTTCCGGGGAACAGTCAAAGGTTCTTGCCAATTTGCCTTCGTTCAGGTGAGACAGCAGTTGGGTGAAGATTTCTCCCTCCCGCAAAAACTTTTTGTCTCCGCCTTTGGCGGCTTTTTGGCATTTGTCAATGCGGCGTTCCACCATTTCCATATCTGCCATTACCAATTCCAAATTGATAATTTCAATGTCACGCAGGGGGTCAGTGCTTCCTTCTACGTGGGTTACGTTGCTGTCTTCAAAGCACCGAACAACATGAATAATGGCATCGGTGTTGCGGATGTTGGAAAGGAACTTGTTGCCCAGACCTTCGCCTTTGGATGCGCCTTTAACCAAACCGGCAATATCCACGAACTCAATCACTGCCGGGGTGGTTTTTTTCGGCTGATGAAAATCAGAGAGCCACTGTAACCGCTCATCGGGAACGGATACCACACCCACGTTGGGGTCGATGGTGCAAAAAGCGTAGTTATCTGCCGGCACGCCGGCATTGGTGATGGCATTAAAAAGGGTAGACTTACCAACATTGGGAAGCCCCACAATTCCAAGTTTCATAGGGTTAGATACTCCTTCAAAATTCGTTTTGCTTATTCTACCATAAAATGTAAAAATATTCAATATCGCAAATTGGAATTTGGAAAGGATGTAAAAATTACAAAGCAGGACGTTTTGCAACGTCCTGCTTTGTAAATGATAGGATATTAGCGATTATATTTTTTCTTACTGCTCAACACAGTTACATAAGCCAAACCAAGTGTGGATACTGTTAACAAAGCAACCCACAGTGCGATATTGCTATTATCTCCGGTTTTGGGAGAGGTTGTGGGAGAGTTTGTGGGAGGGGTTGTGGGGGCTTGGTTGTTGGTAGTTGTCTGCTTTGTTTTGGTCAAAACATAGGCGCTGAAATGGTCTGTCTCGAAGAGAACATACTCGCTGTTTGCGCTGATTTTGGAGGGCATTACTGTTTTAACACCGTTATCGGCCACATGAACAACTTCAATATTTTTAGTATCCCAGCCTTCAGGCAGAGGAATGCTAACGGTAATCTTCCCGTTGGGTTGGGTCTTGTCACCCTTGTAGTCTTCCAAAGAAATATCCAGGGGCACAAATTTTTCGTAGGAGTCACCCATGGCAGTTTGAATGGTGGAATAATTGGAATTACTGGGTTTAATCTCGCTTACCACCAGTTCCAAATTCTCATAGTAATCTGTGGAGGCAGCGGGAGCAATAATGCTGACATTGGAATGACTTTTCAATTCTACATCCGGGGTGTTTGCAGTTACGATTGGCTTTGTTTCTACGTGAAGTGTCAGAGGCTTTCCAACATTCGGGAAGCCACAATACAGACCTGTATCTTCCACATATTCCAGGGGGGTTTTACCGGTTGCATCTTCCAAATACACACCGGTCAGTTCGTGGGTATCTGCTACTTTTATATTCAGGAAGAACCCTTGTCCGTATGAGTACCAACTTTGGTTATTGTACATAAAACCGGTAGTGTAAAGAGGCTCATCGTACATAGTAACGGTTGCGCCCTTTTCAATATTCAGGGTAAGGGGAGCATAGGGAGTGAAACTGTCGCCGTCCGCCGAGAAGAGAAGATTCTTCTCTTCACAAATATACCAATCGAATTCCCGGCACATATCAATCTTCCAACCGGCGTCTGTTTTATCCAACTTCACAAGGATGGGATATTGAATCAGGAATTTATCACCGTAATTGGAATAATGCCAGTCATAGTATTCAACCAAATCCTCATCTTCAGCCACATCTTCCAAATACAGTCCCTGCAAGTAAATGGAGTTTCCTGTTTCGTAGGTGGATGTTAGAACCCAGTCAGAGGGGCCGCCCAAGCCACCGATAAAGATTTCTACTTTTCCGGTTGCGGGATCATAATAATTACCGTCGGTCAAGTACTGTTTCATATCACTGTGATTGGTAAATTTGGCATCTACCACCGCAATGTATTCATCATATGTAAGTTTATACCAACCGTCACCGTATTCATCTTCTGCATAATACTCGTTCAGTGCTCCGGATAAAGACAGATACCAAAAAGCGGTTATATCCGGAACTTTTTCGGGTTCCTGACCAAGACCGTCTGTGCACCAAAGATTACCGACCATGGTTGCTGCAAAGCCGATGTCAGAAAAGATTCCCCGCAGTTCATCTTCTGTGGGTTTCTCAACTTCGGTTGCAGAGGCGGGCAGTACGACTATGGACAGTAACATCACGAGGGCCAGCACTGCGCATGAAAACTTTTTCATTATAGAATCCTCCTTCATATTTGATACGTTGGTCTCAGAGGGGGTGGCCTCAGAGGCTTCATAATTGCTGTATCTATTATATATTCTACAATGGGAACGCATAAATTTCAATAGTTTTAGGCAAGGAAAGGGAGGAAACGAAAACAAACTTGTTTTCGGGAAAGAATCCCTTGACAGAAAGTGTTCCGAGTGGTATAATGACTTCCGCGATAGTGCCCAGGCACTTCCGAAAATGGGCCCTTAGCTCAGTTGGTCAGAGCCTCCGGCTCATAACCGGATAGTCCCGGGTTCGAATCCCTGAGGGCCCACCAGTGAATCAAAGGTGCAAGCCTTTTTAATATATAGGGGTATAGCTCAATTGGTAGAGCGGCGGTCTCCAAAACCGTAGGCTCAGGGTTCAAGTCCTTGTGCCCCTGCCAGAAAACAGTCAGTAATTGTTATGATTACTGACTGTTTTCTTTTATTTTCCAAACTTTTTGAGGTGATTTATTTCAAAAACAGAGACCACGAAACGAGTTTCCCCTTATTTTTCCCCTTATTGGGTGATGATAGGGGGCTTAGTGTGAAAATTGTTAATCACAAAGGCGGTTAACACTTATTCTCTTCCCAGCAACCAATCAACCGACACATTCAAGATATCCGCTAAAGCATTTAACTCTATATCTGACACCGGCCGTTTCTGACCTTCAAGCAAGGACAATGCTGGAACACTTAAATCAATTCCTGCAAGTTGCAACTTGGCAAGCAGATCTACCTGTTTCATTCCTTGCGCCAGTCTTGCTTCGGTAACACGCTTGCCAATGATGTTACGATCACCCAGCGCTAATTTTCTTGGTTTCATACTGCTCACCCCTTTTCACTGTTATTATATGGTGAATGGGGCTTGCTATATTTGGTAATACCAAATATAATAAATTTATTTAGTAATACGAAATATGGATGTGAGCAATATGAAGAGTTGTTTCTTTATAGGCCATAGGGAGACTTCAAGTGAATTACTTCCCATACTGACACAGGTTGTTGAGAAACATATATCTGAGTATGGGGTAACGGAGTTTGTTGTGGGCGGCTATGGGAACTTTGACCGTTTGGCAGCGAAAGCGGTTATTTCCTTAAAGCAGCAATATCCAAAAATCACCTTATCCCTTTTGCTTCCGTATCACCCGGCAGAACGACCGATTGAAACACCGCCCGGATTTGATAATACCTATTACCCGCCAGGAATGGAGAATGTGCCTCGCAAGTTTGCCATTGTCCGAGCCAATCGGCATATGGTCGATCACGTGGATTACCTGATTGCGTATGCCTGGCACCCAGCCAGTAACGCGCGGGATATGGTGGATTATGCCAAGAAAAGAGAATTGCGACATTTGATGTCTGTAACGGTTCTGCCACAGTGTGAAACGGAGCGAGAAAATATTTAGGGTAAATATTCTCTTTGATGTTTCGCGGGAAAAACATTGACGGATAAGTTTTTTCGTGGTATTCTTAACAAGATAACATTAAAATAAAGGAAGAGAGAAATGAACGGAAAACTTTTGGATTCTATAGGATTTGTATCTCAATTCGACAGTGAAGTAGGGCAGATGATGTTCCGGGAACTGGACCGGCAGGAACACGGCCTTGAATTGATTGCGTCGGAAAATTTTGCATCTCCCGCGGTGATTGCCGCAATGGGAAGCGTGCTGACCAACAAATATGCAGAGGGTTTGCCCGGTAAGCGGTATTACGGCGGATGCCAATGCGTAGATGAATTGGAGCAACTTTGTATTGACCGGGCCAAGGCCTTGTTTGGCGCGGAATTTGCCAATGTTCAGCCCCACTCCGGCGCCCAAGCCAATATGGCGGTGCAACTGGCGCTTCTCCAACCCGGTGATACGTTAATGGGTATGAGCCTTGCCAACGGCGGACATCTGTCCCACGGCAGCCCTGCCAATATTTCCGGCAAGTATTACAATGCGGTTTCCTACGATGTAAACCATAGCACCGGCTGGATTGACTACGATGAAGTGCGGGACTTGGCAAAAAAGCATCAGCCGAAACTTTTGATTGCCGGCGCATCGGCTTATCCCCGGGCCATCGACTTTAAGATTTTTGCGGATATTGCCCACGAAGTGGGAGCGGTTCTGATGGTGGATATGGCCCACATTGCCGGCTTGGTCGCCGGTGGCGCCCACCAAAACCCCGTACCCTATGCGGATATTGTAACAACCACCACTCATAAAACCCTTCGGGGTCCCAGAGGCGGTTTGATTTTGGCAAAAGAGGAATTTGCCAAAAAACTTAATTCCGGCGTTTTCCCCGGAACCCAAGGCGGTCCTTTAGAGCACATCATTGCCGGTAAAGCGGTGTGCCTGAAAGAGGCTATGTCCGATGGATTCAAACAATATGCCCACAACGTGGTAAAACACGCAAAGGTAATGGCAGATGCCTTATTGGAAGAAGGCTTTGATTTGGTGACCGGTGGTACGGACAACCACCTGATGCTGGCAGACTTGCGGCCAATGCATATTACCGGCAAGGAACTGCAGGAACGCTTGGACAGCAACCACATCACCTTAAACAAAAATGCCATCCCCAACGATCCGGAAAAGCCCTCGGTTACCAGCGGCGTGCGGATTGGCACAGCGGCAGTCACAACCCGCGGTTTGGGAGAAACGGAAATGAAACAGATTGCAAAGTGCATCGCGTTGACGGCTAAAGATTACGAAGGAAGCCGCAAACAGGTGCAAGATGCGGTGGCGGAAATTTGCGCCCGATTCCCCCTATATCTGTAAATATGAGAATCAAGAGCAGACATCTGACCGGTGTCTGCTCTTGTTGTATCTGCGTAAAATTTGGGATTTTACATAAAAAAGACAGGGGATTTTGCAATAAAATGTCAAATAGCACTTGCAAATTGCGCAAAAAGCATATATAATCATAGGTGAAATTTGTGAAATTTACGGAGGCCTGAAAAAATGTTTAATGCGGTTTTTCAGAATGTGATCGTACAGTTGAAGAATGCAACAGACCGTGCTTTTGGCGTTTTGGATGCAGACGGCTATGTGGTAGCGGGCACAGACGCTTCTCTTTTGGGAGAGCGTTGGCCGGAGGCTATCGTTGCAGTGACTGGCAGTGAAGACCAGACAGTGGTGTTTGCCGGCAAAACATTCCGGGCTATTACCGGCAGTGCAGGCTTTTTTGAATATGCGGCTTTTTGTGCTGGGGAAGATGAAGAAGCAGAACTTTGCTGCAACCTTGCATTCGTGGCTTTGGATAATGCCAGAAGTTTTTATGAAGAAAAGCACGACCGCGGCACATTTGTAAAGAATATCATTATGGACAATATCCTGCCCGGCGACATCTACATACGGGCGAAAGAATTGCATTTTGCCACCGACGCGCCCCGCGCCGTATTTTTGGTGCGGCAGTTAGGCCATGGGGACGTGGCGACGGTGGATGTGCTGTCTAACCTTTTTCCGGACAAACTGCAGGATTTCGTAGTCAGCATCAACGAAACGGATATTGCGGTTGTTAAGCAGATTACTGCCGGAGAGAAACCGGAGAAGATTGCCCGGAAGATGGAAGAAACCCTGCAGAAAGAACTGTTCATTAAGACAGTAATCGGCATCGGTACCGTAGCAGAACACCTGCGGGAATTGGCAGATGCCTACAAAGAAGCCCAGACCGCTATTGATGTGGGCAAGGTATTTGATACAGAAAAAAGCATTATCAGTTATGAAAACTTGGGCATTGGCCGTTTAATTTACCAATTACCCACTACACTGTGTGATATTTTCCTGACGGAAGTGTTCAAGAAAAACTCCATTGATTCGCTGGATCAGGAGACACTGTTTACCATTAATAAATTCTTCGAAAATAACTTGAATGTGTCGGAAACTTCCCGCAAACTCTTTGTCCACCGGAACACTTTGGTGTATCGGCTGGAAAAGATTAAGAAACTTACCGGGTTGGACTTGCGGCAGTTCGACCATGCGATTGTCTTCAAGGTGGCGCTGATGGTGCGTAAGTACCTGTCCTCCCGGGAGATGCGTTAAAAACCCTTTGAGCCGCACTCTTTGTGCGGCTCAAATTTTGCTATATTCGGAAACAGTTTCCAGAAATTTGTCATTGTTACCAATTGACTTGAGAATTACAATGTGTTACAATTTGGTTACACTATTTTTTGGAGTAGAAAGATATGATTGAATTTACCGATGTTACCAAATCTTACTCTGTCGGCACCCAGGCTTTGCGGGGTGTAACAATGCAGATTGAGGATGGAGAATTTGCTTTTTTGGTAGGACCTTCCGGCTCCGGAAAGTCCACCATTATCAAACTGATCACCGGCGAATTGAAACCCACCTCCGGTACCGTTCACGTGAACGGATACTCTTTGGAGAAAATCCGCAAGCGGGAAATTCCCTATATGCGCCGTACGGTTGGCGTGGTGTTCCAGGATTTCCGGCTCATTGAAAGTAAAACGGTATATGAAAACGTAGCCTTTGCTATGCGGGCAATCGGTGCGGTGGAAAAGGAAATTCGGGAACGGGTTCCTTACATACTGGAACTGGTGGGTCTGGAAAATAAGAGCCGCCGCCACCCCACAGAACTGTCCGGCGGTGAACAGCAACGTCTGGCCATTGCAAGAGCGCTGGTGAACAACCCCTCTACCATTATTGCCGACGAACCCACCGGCAACTTGGACCCGGCGCGGTCTTTGGAAATTATGAGTCTTCTGCAGGAAATCAACAATTTGGGTACGACTATGTTGGTGGTCACCCACGAAAAATCCCTTGTGCAAAGATTGGGCAAGCGGGTAATTGCCATTGATGACGGCGTTGTTGTCAGTGACGGAATGGATGGGTATTACAGTTATGAAGATGAATAATGTAGGGTATTTGCTGAAAGAGGGCATCCGGGGAATTTTCCTCCACGGTTTTATGTCCTTCGCCGCAGTCTGTGTTACGGTGGCGTGTTTGATTATTGTGGGCAGTTTCTCCTGCCTGACTTATAACTTAAATATTATGGTGGAAGACCTGAATAAGACCAACGAAGTGCTGGCTTATGTAGACGAAAACCTTACCGATGACGAAGCAAAAAGCGTGGGCACGGATATTAACCGACTGGAAAACATCCAGCAGTCCACTTTCGTTTCCCGGGAAGAGGCTCTGCAGAATTTTATTGCAGACTACGAAAACCCGGAGGCCTTTGAAGGAACGGACGCTTCCACTTTACAGCATCGGTTTGTTGTCGTGCTGGAAGATAACCACCTGCTGCCGCAAACAGTGGAGCAGTTGGAGGGAATTTCCGGAATTGTAGATGTGGTGGCTTTTAACGAACTGGCGGAAGGCTTTGCCACCATTCAGGATGTTCTGCATATCGTATCGATTTTGGTTATCGGTGTTTTGCTGATTGTCAGCCTTCTGATTATTTCCAACACCGTAAAACTGGCTATGTATGACCGCCGGGAAGAAATTGCCATTATGAAAATGGTAGGCGCAACCAACGGCTTTATCCGTCTGCCTTTTGTGGTAGAAGGTTTCTGCTTGGGAATGTTGGGCGCATTTTTGGCATTCTTCCTGGAATGGCTGATGTACAATTCTTTGGTCAGTCGGATCGAAGCCATTGACACACTGAAACTATTTACCTTTGTTCCTTTCACGGAATTGCTGACACCGATGATCCTGACCTTCGTGGGCGCAGGATTGTTTGTTGGTGTTGTAGGCAGTTGGACATCTATTCGTAAGTTTATGGACGTATAATTACCCTCGGGGAGGACACAATGAAATTTAGAAAGAACTTAATCTCGATTCTGGCAGGCCTTTTGGCCGCAGTGATGATTTTCGGTATTTTGGCTATGGTTATGCCCATAACGGCTAACGGTCAAAGTTCGGCATCCATCAAAGCGGAAATTGACGCGCTGGAAGATAAGAAAGCAGAAGTAGATGCGAAGATCAAGGAGTTGGAAAAGCAAGCGTCTGCTAATATGGGAGAAATGGAAAGACTGGTGGCGGAGAAAAACCGGATCGACCAGGAAACCTTTTTAATCCAGGAGCAGATTAAGACCACCAACGACCAGATTATCGCCTATAGCGCGCTGATTGCAGACAAGCAGGAAGAACTGGACCAGGCGCAAGCCCGGTTGGCTCTGCTTCAGGAACAGAACAAAGAACGGATTCGCGCCATGGAGAAAAACGGCGGCCTTTCCTATTGGTCTGTGATTTTTAAAGCCAATAACTTTATCGACCTTTTGGACCGCTTGAAGATGGTGCAGGAAATTGCAGAAGCGGACAAGGCCCGCATGTCGGCCCTTACCGAGGCGGCTGCCGCGGTTACCCAGGCAAAGAAAGACCTGGAAGGGGAAAAGACTTCTCTGGAATCCGTAAAGACAGAATTGGAAGAATCCCAAGTGAAACTGGAAGAAAAGCGTGCGGAAGCGGACGTGATTCTTGCAGAACTGGCGGCAAAGGGTGAGGAATACCAGAATTTGGTAGAATCCGCAGAGCACGACCGTCAGGAACTGAAAGTACAGATTCTGGATAAGGAAGAAAAATACGACGCCGCCAAAGAAAAGGAATACCAAGAATGGTTAGCCCAAAATCCTCCGGCAGGCATTGGCGGAAGCAGTAATAATGTAGATGGCATCACTTGGCTCATGCCTATCAACTATACATATTTCTCCAGCCCCTTCGGCTATCGTTGGCACCCCATTCACGGCGACTGGCGGATGCACTACGGTGTAGACTTGTCTGCACCTACCGGCACACCGATTTATGCCAGCCGTAGCGGTGTGGTAAACGTAGCATCTTACGAAGCAGGCGGCGCGGGATATTATGTAAACATCGACCACAAAGACGGATTTATGACCCGGTATATGCATATGACGCACTTTATCGTATACCCCGGTCAGTATGTCTACGCCGGTCAGGTGATTGGTTACTGCGGTTCTACCGGCGGGTCTACCGGACCGCATCTGCATTTCGGCGTTTATTATAACGGCGTTGCAGTGAACCCGGCATACTATATCAATATCTAAAGAATTTCCCACAGTCCTCTAAGGACTGTGGGAGATGTTTCTATTGAGGTGTTATGATGAAGGGAATCTTTACGTGGAAAAAGTGTCACGTCCTGCTGTCATATATTTTGGTGGCGGCGTTGGCATCTGTGCTGACAATGGCGGTGAGCGAATATGCCGCTCCCAACAAATTGGCAGAACTGGAAAACTTGATTTCCGAAAAATATATTGAAGGCAGTGACCGGGTAGTCCTGGAGGATGCGGCGGCGAAAGCCATGGTAGCCGCAACCGGTGACCGATGGAGTTATTATATTCCGGCATCGGAGTATACCGCCTATATGGAACAAAAAGCGAATGTTTATGTGGGAATCGGCATTACCATTACCCCGGGAGAAGTGGGAGAGGGCTTTCCCATTTTGCGGGTAACGCCGGATTGCGCCGCCCACCGGGCAGGTATGAGAGCGGGGGATATTCTCATTGGGGTGAACGGCGAGAGCGTTTTGGATAAAGACAGCGCCGGTGTCCGGGAACTTGTCCGTGGTGAAGCCGGAACGCAAGTGACGGTTACGGTGCGCCGGGAAAGGGAAGAAATAGCATTTACACTGACGCGGGAAGAAATTCAGACAACCGTAGCCACAGGGGAAATG
>JAZOXE010000062.1:0-12586 GCA_045659525.1 Faecousia sp.
AATCGTTTGTCCCATACGACAATCCCCTGGAATTTGTACACTATGGCTTTTACAAGTTCTTGCCGAACGTCCGGTTTATCTTTCGTTTGGTTGTTTTGCTTGCCTGCGGGGCAGGGAACTGCGCCGACGGCGGTTGGAAGAAGTGCGATTTGGCTTTTCTGCCGGGTCTGCTTTTTCTGCCCGGCGGGCATAGGCAGCAGCGGCTTCGGAGGTGGCTTCGTATGTCAGCCGGCTTACCCGCACAGAACCGTCCGGTTGGTCGGACAGGCGGATGCGAACCAGAAACTGGCCGTGCTCCGGGCAGGATGGTAAGTCCATATACCGTCTGCCGGGTTGGGAAAACCAACGCTTTCCGGTCATCTGTTTGCCGCAGGTGGGACAGATGTTTTCTTTTTTGTCCATCGCTTCCAGTGCTGCTTGCTTGTCCTTAAAATCATAGTAAACCTTTCGGCAGATACACCCAGGGAGTTCTGCGCCGTGGAAGCCGTTTTCGTGGGCTTTCAACGCCCCGGCATATTCCCGGACACCCCGGTCCAAATCCAGTTTTGCGCAAATCAGCGCAGTATGATAAGCGTCCCCCAAAGCATCGTGAGCCGGGCGTGTTGCTTCGATTTCAAAGATTTCCATAGCTGTTTTCAACGCTTTTTGGGCGGAAGAGCCGTCGGTTTGGGCGTTGAAAATCATTTGCGCATTGTACCAGTTTTTTACCCAGTCTTCATCAATGCGAAATAGCCGCAGATTTTCCCGCAAAATGGTGATATCATCGAATCCCCAAGTCAAGAATATGGCATCTTCACCACACCAGGCGCGAAAATTTGCCATTGCCTGCTCCATAGGGATGCCGTCTTCCCGCAACTGTGCCTCTTTGATTCCGGTGAGTTTGCTGACGCGGCGGTTCAGTCTTCGGTATATTTTAGGGCGGATCAGCACCTGGAATTCATCAGTAACTTTTTGTCCATCGGCAATCCGAACCGCGCCGATTTGGATAATCTCGCCACGGATTTGCACCGGAAGTGCTTTGCGGGCAGAGGGAGAGCCGGGCCATGGCTGATTCCATTCCATATCTAAAACGATATAGTTCATTTTCGTAACCTTGTTCTTTAAGAACCCTCTCAGATAATTCTTGTTTATCATAACACATCTGTGGGGCGTCTGTAAACAGTAACTTACAAAAACTTACGTTGTTTTCTGGGTGTTGTCCATATTTTCCATAACACTTTTTACGGTTGCGGCAATAATGGGCGCAAGCAACATTCCGGCAACCCCAAGCAACCGATAACCAATATACAGGAAAATTAGCGTAACCAAAGGGTCTAATCCCAGTTGCCGTCCTACCAACCGGGGTTCTAAAGTGGTTCTTGTAATCACTGCTACACCGTAGGTGCATAAAATGCCGATAGCTTGCAGGGAGTTGTCTTGCAAAAGGGAAATCAGCGCCCAGGGGATTAAAATGATACCGGATCCTAAAATCGGCATAGCATCCACCAATGCAATTATGAGAGCCCAAGCCGGCGCATAAGGAATTGCCAATAGGGAAAGACCGATGCACACAATAAAAAAGGTGATTGCTGCCAATTTTCCTTGTGCAAGCAGCCAATGTCCGACGGTGTTCTTTACACCGAAAAATGCGAAAATATAAGGACCAATGAGACTGTTGTCCACAAGGTGCTTTAATTTTCTTTTCAAATCAGGAAGCCGGGGAGAAATCATATACCCGGACAGCAGAAATGTGCCCAAACTCAAGGCACTGTCCGGAAGCGCGGAAAGAAAGTTCCGGATTGCGCTCAGCACTTGAATTGTACTGGGCGTCAGTGCCGTTTGCGTGTCGGAGAAAAGAGATTGCACGCTACGGGTGATAGACGGGCGAATGGGATCCGGTGCTTTTGCGGCAAGGGAAACCGCCCAATCTTCCAAAAGACCGACACCTTGTTTTGCGGTAGATTGTAAAGAGGGGATAACGGCGGCTAAATGTCCCAGTTCTTTTACGGCAACTGCGCCTAAAAGGGTGATAAGCGCCGCAAATAAAAGCAAAGTGAATGTAACACCGACACCTGCGGAAAGACTGCCGGGCAGTTTTAACTTTTTTCTGCCAAACTGAACTGCCGGTTCTGCGGCGATAGCCAAAAGACCGCCAAAGAGAAATGGCAGGAGAAAGGGAAGCAAGTATTTTAGTCCCAGCCAAATGGCAACAAACACGCCTAAAAAAGTAAAGACTTTTTTAATATTTGACACAACATATACAACCCCTTTCAAAATTGCCGTTGCATTTTTATAAATATATGCTAAAATAGTGATTAATAAAAACCGTACTTATGAGGAACAGGAGGTTTTTCAAATGCCAAAAACACCCAAATATTATTTGGTGGAGGCATCAGCGCTTCCGGAGGTATTTTTAAAGGTTGCGGAGGCAAAGCAACTCATTTCTATAGGTCAGGTGTCTACCGTCCACGAGGCAACCCGCATTACCGGCATTAGCCGTAGCGCTTTTTATAAGTACAGAGATGCGATCATACCTTTCCAAAATATGAAAAATGGACGTGTGATTACATTCCAGTTGCTTCTTCATGATGAGCCGGGGGCGCTGTCTCCGATTATGGGGCTCTTTGCGGAAAACAAGACCAACATTCTGACCATAAACTCCATTGTCCCAACCAACGGTTGCGCCATTGTAACCATTTCTGCAGATGCGACGGATATGAATGTGGAACTGGAAGAGTTTTTGCATACGCTTCAGCAGATGCCTATTGTTATCCGGGCAGAGATTTTGGCTGGCTAAATTGTTTTTACTGCGGCTATTGCGTTGCAATAGCCGCTTTTTTTACTATTTCCGAAGGCCTGCCGGATTATACTGCTACACCTTGAGAAAACCGAAAAGATGTGATATAATTTCCTAAAAGTATATAGGAGCGGCTTATGAAACAGATAACAAAGCCTTTATATAAAAGAATCCCTTTATGGGGGTATATTACTGCGGGCAGCGTGTTGCTTTTGGGAATGGTAATTACCCTTGTTCTTGTATTTATCCCAGCGCCTTCCCCGGCAGGGGGTGCTACGGAAACCACTGCTACACCGGTGTCACAGTTGAAAGAAAACCCCTATGGAGAAGAGGATTTTCAAATGGTAGGGGACTATTTAACCTGCACAGATGGCGCGTATACGCTGGGGATAGATGTTTCTTACTGGCAGGGCGATATTGATTGGGAGCAGGTAAAGCAGGCCGGCGTGGAGTTCGTTATGCTCCGCATCGGTTGGCGGGGCTCGGAAAAAGGGCTGATGTTTGCCGATGATAATGTGGTAGACAATTATGAAAAAGCCAAGGCGGCAGGGCTAAAAGTGGGGGGATATTTCTTCTCCCAAGCCATTTCGGAGCAAGAAGCCATAGAAGAAGCGGAGTTTGTGCTGGATATTATTAAGGATTGGGATTTGGAACTTCCCATTGCCTATGACTGGGAATACCTGACGGCAGAAGACAGAACCGGAAATGTGACAGGACAAACACAGACGTTATGCGCAGTGGCATTTTGTGAAACTGTCCGCAGCGGCGGATTTCAGGCAATGGTCTATACCAATCCCGACCACGCGTTGAGTCGGTTGGATATGGAAAAACTATCCCCCTACGGTTTGTGGCTGGCGCAATATAATGATTGGCTGGATTATCCACACCGGGTGGATATGTGGCAATACACGAATGCCGGTACAGTACCGGGGATTGCAGGGAATGTAGATATTAACTTACTCTTTACTTATGGGAATGATGAGGTTTAACCGCAGGGAGGTGCAACAATGTTTCGGGATACCGGGGATGAATTAAAGCGTTTGGAAGAAGAACTTCTGGCAGAGGAAGAAATCCAGGAAATGGAAGAAGAACTGTTTCCGGAAGATGCGCTGTATCCGGATTTATACGAAGAAGAAACACAGCCCCGGGCCTATATAACGGAACAAGCGTCTATGCATGCGACCCGCCCATACCGTTTGGTCAATACAGACCGAGTGGACTGTGATTTGGAGACCTTTAGCCATGCAGTTGAAAAACCGAAAAAGGATAAACTTTTGACATTTCTTACAGTCTTGGCAATTTTGCTTACCGTAGGCATTGTTTGCGTAGTTTTGTATTGGGTTTACTGCATTTGGGGGGGATATTATGGTTAAAACATCTCCCGTGGGACGTTTTGCTCCCACGCCATCCGGCAGAATGCATTTGGGAAATGTGTTTGCAGCGCTGTTGGCTTGGTTGTCTGTCCGCAGCCAAGGAGGCACATTTATTCTGCGTATGGAAGATTTGGATACCCAGCGTACCAGTAACGAGTATGCGGATATGTTGCGGGAAGACTTACAGTGGTTGGGACTTGACTGGGACATAGAAACCCCACCCCAATCCAAAAGGAGCAATGCATATGAAAAGTATTTCCAACTGCTTGCGCAAAGGAATCTTTTATATCCTTGTTACTGTACCCGCAGTCAACTCCACAGTGTAAATGCGCCCCATATGTCTGATGGCACCTATGTCTATCCCGGCACTTGCCGAAATCGGAAAGACAAACCGGCAGACAGGAAACCTGCATGGCGGGTTATGGTGCCGGACAGAATTTGGAAAATTGAAGATTTGGTTCAGGGGGCGTACGAAGAAAATCTGCTGCGGGATTGCGGGGATTTTGTGGTACGCCGGGCTGACGGTGTTTTCGTATACCAGTTGGCGGTAACGGTAGATGATGGGGAGTCCGGGGTTACGGAAGTGGTGAGAGGAACGGATTTAATCGGTTCTGCTCCCAGACAGATGTATTTGCAGGAACTGTTTGGTTTTTCCCATCCCACATATGCCCATGTGCCGATGTTGTTGGCGCCTGATGGCAGGCGACTGAGTAAACGTGACAGAGACATGGACTTGGGGGAACTGCGAAAAAGAATGACCGCAGAAGAACTTTTGGGCACATTGGCGTACACTGCGGGGATTGTTGATAAACAGCAAAGCATTGGTGCTAAAGATTTGGCGGGGTTGTTTTGCTGGAAAAAAGTGAAAAGAGAATCTCTATATTTAGACGGCTCCGTTTTCTAACTTGCTTTTTTGCGTATTTGCGGTATAATGATCGTATCAGAAGATAGGAGGATTTCGTATGAAAAAACCTGTTCTTGTTGTAATGGCTGCCGGTATGGGTAGCCGCTATGGTGGACTGAAGCAAATTGATCCCGTAGGAAGCAAGGGAGAGGCAATTTTAGACTACTCTCTTTACGATGCCCATGAGGCTGGCTTTGAAACTGCGGTAATTATTATAAAAAAAGCAATTGAAAAGGATTTTATGGAGACTGTAGGCAAACGCCTAAAAAAATGTCCCATGGAAATCCGTTATGCATTCCAGGAACTGGAAAAAATTCCGGAGGGTTTTACCGTTCCGGAGGGTAGAGCAAAGCCCTGGGGCACCAGCCACGCAGTTTTGTGCGCCAAAGAGGAAATCGGAGATGCGCCCTTTGCAGTGCTTAACTCAGATGACTACTACGGAAAATCCGCATTCCGGGAGATTTTTAAGTACTTAAGCAACGCAAAAGACGGCGACCGGTATAACTACTGTATGGTAGGCTACGAACTGGGCAATACCGTTACGGATAACGGCTCTGTGGCAAGAGGCGTATGCGTCACCAATGCCCAGGGAAAACTTTTGCAAATTGATGAACGTACCCGCATCGAAAAGTATGAAGGCGGCATCCATTATACAGTGGATGACGGCGCAACCTGGACTGATTTGCCTGCCAAAACGCTGGTTTCTATGAATATGTGGGGATATACCCCCAGTTTCCTTCGGGAAATCGAGGAACGTTTCCCTAAGTTCTTGGCGGAAACTGTGCCGGAAAATCCCTTAAAATCCGAGTTTTTCCTGCCAGTAACCGTGGGAACGTTGCTTAAAGAAGATAAGGCAGAAGTAACGGTATTACATTCTGCAGATAAATGGTACGGCGTCACCTATGCGGCAGATAAGCCTATGGTGGTAGCCGCTTTGAAGGAACTGACACGTCAAGGGAAATACCCCGACGGCTTGTGGGGGTAAAAAAGTGGTCTGCAAAGGGCATTACTTCCTTATGGAGTGTTGCCCAAAGCAGACCGCTTTTATTTTAACAGAAACAGAAAGAAGGGATTGTATGAAACGGGTATCCGTTCCCACGGAAGAGTTGATAGAAATACTGATGCTGCAAATCCAGTCAAACGGTTCCGGTATTTTGCCGATCGTGGGCACCAGTATGAATCCGATGCTATATGAAGACCGAGATGATGTTATCGTAGCCATGCAAACCCGCCCTTTGAATGTCGGAGATATTATCCTTTACAAGCGGGAAAACGGACAGTATGTGCTCCACAGAATTGTAAAAATGACAGAAAGAACTTATATTTGTTGCGGGGACAACCAGTGGAAACCGGAGCGAGTGAAACCGGAACAGATACTGGCTGTGGTAACCGGGTTCACCCGGAAAGGAAAGACCTACGACATAACCCATAAAGGTTATCAAAGATATGTGAAACTGCGGATTTTCTTCCGCCCTATGCGCAGGCCGATTTTGGCAATCCGGCACGCAGCGCAAAAATGGATTCGTAACATTTATAAAAAAGCAAAGGCCTCCGGGAAATAACCCGGAGGCCTTTCATTTAGAGAAGATTCAAAAGGGTATCTGCAAAGAATTTGCAGGTTGCACCGTTTTTGTCACCGGTAACTGTTACATCGCAACAATTCAGCGCCTTTTCCAGCCGCGCAGCGGCGTCACAGCGGCAGATATGCCGCAGAAGAAGCACTTCTGCCCGCAGTAAACTTGCGGGGTTTGCGTAGTCACCCAGGCCCTCTTCAATCATTCTGGGCGCAGAACCGTGTATAGCCTCAAACATAGCGAAGCGGTTGCCGATGTTAGCGCTGCCGGCCGTGCCCACACCGCCTTGGAGTTGGGCGGCTTCATCGGTAATAATATCGCCGTAAAGATTCGGCATTAAGAATACCTGAAATTGATTCCGTATGGCCGGATTTACCAAGTTGGCAGTCATGATATCAATGTACCAGTCATCAACGGTAATTTCCGGATACTCATTTGCAATTTCGTGGCAGATGGCAGTGAATTTACCGTCTGTTTTTTTCATAATATTGGCTTTGGTTACAATGGAAACCCGGTTTTTGCCATTATTTTTTGCGTATTCGAAAGCGGCCCGTGCAATTCTTCTTGTGCCCAAATCTGTGGTAACCTTAAAGTCCACTGCCATACCGGGCAGTTCAACGCCACGACTGCCCAACACATATTCACCCTCAGTGTTCTCCCGGAAGAAAATCCAGTCAATGTTTTCTTCGGCAATGGCCACCGGACGAACGTTGGCAAACAAATCCAGTTCCCGCCGCAATGTTACATTGGCACTTTCCATTTTGCCGCCCATAGGGGTAGTGGTAGGGCCTTTCAGCAGTACATCGCAGGATTTAATCTGTTGCAAAACATCTTCCGGTACGGCTTTTCCCAATGCCAGCCGATTTTCGATGGTAAGGCCGGAAATAGGTTTCAGGATAATTTTCCCCGCATCAATTTCTTCTTTTAGCAGTTTTTCTAAAACCCGGACAGCTTGCGCCATTATAATCGGGCCGATACCGTCGCCGTCAATCAAACCGATTGTCACAGTCTCTTTCTGTGAAAAGTCTACCGGGGATGCCTGCATAGTTTCAATCCGGTGAAGTTGTTCTTCCAGCAAAATGCGGAAACTTTCGCAAGCAGCATTTACGGTACTCATACGCCGCCCTCCTTTGTGTAGTTAAGCAGACCGCCGGCAAGTAAGATTGCCTGCTGCCGCTTGGTTAAATCGCAAGTAAGGGGGATTTCTCGGTCTTCCGAGGTAAGGACAATCTGTCCGTTTTTCATTCCCTCTTGAATGTTGGAAAGGGTAAGTACGCTGTCTTGGGATAAAAGATCATAATCTTGCGGATTGGCGAATGTCAAAGGCAGAATGCCTGCGTTAATCAGATTGGCAACGTGAATCCGGGCAAAACTTTTGGCAATTACACAGCGAATCCCTAAATACATAGGTACCAGTGCCGCGTGTTCCCGGGAAGAACCCTGACCGTAGTTACTGCCGCCTACAATGATGCCGTCTCCCGCTGCTTTTGCCCGGGCGGGGAATTGAGGGTCACAGACTTCAAAACAGTACTGGGATAAGTGGGGAATGTTGGAACGGTAGGGGAGTATCTTTGCCCCGGCAGGCATAATGTGGTCTGTGGTAATGTTATCTCCCACTTTCAGTACCAAGGTGGCTTTCAGAGAATCGGCAAAGGGCCGGCTCTTGGGAAACTCTTTAATGTTTGGTCCCCGCAAAACCACAGCATCCTTAGCCTCTTCTTCCGGAAGGGGAAGTAAAACACCGGAATCGTCAACCAAAAATGTGTCCGGCAGGGCGATCGGTGTAACCGGAGGTAAAGTTGTGGGGTCGGTAATGTAGCCGGTGAGGGCAGAGGCGGCGGCAGTTTCCGGGGAAACCAAATAAACCTGACCGTCTTTGGTGCCGCTTCGTCCTAAGAAGTTCCGGTTAAAGGTACGCAGGCTGACACCGCCGGAGTTGGGGGCGAAGCCCATACCAATACAAGGTCCGCAAGCACATTCCAAAAGCCGGGCGCCGCTTGCCAAAATGTCAGCAAGGGCTCCGCATTGGGAGAGCATTGTAAGTACCTGCCGGGAACCGGGCGAGATGGAAAGGCTGACGCCGGGGGCAATTTGCTTACCCTTTAAGATAGCGGCAACTTTCAGCATATCCTGCAAAGAAGAGTTGGTGCAAGAACCAATACAAATCTGGTCTGCTTTTGTGCCTTTCAGATTTGCTACTTCTACTACATTGTCCGGACTGTGGGGGCAGGCAATCATGGGATTGAGGTTGTTTAAGTCAATGTCAATCACCTGGTCGTATACCGCATCTGCGTCGCTGGATAGGGGAATATAGTCTTCTTCCCGACCTTGGGCTGCCAAAAATTTCCGGGTAACTTCGTCAGAGGGGAAGATAGAGGTGGTAGCCCCCAATTCCGTGCCCATATTGGTGATGGTTGCCCGTTGGGGAACCGTTAGAGTCTCGATTCCCGGACCGCCCCACTCGATGATGGCGCCCACACCGCCTTTAACAGAGAGAATTTTCAGCAGCGCAAGGCTAATGTCTTTTGCGGTGACATAGGGGCGCAGCGCACCGATAAGATTGACCTTAAACATCTTGGGCATCGTAATGTAGTATGCACCGCCACCCATGGCTACGGCAACGTCCATGCCGCCGGCGCCAAAGGCCAGCATACCCAAACCGCCACCGGTAGGGGTGTGGCTGTCAGAGCCGATTAAGGTCTTGCCCGGTTTTCCGAAACGTTCCAAATGTACTTGATGGCAGATGCCGTTGCCGGGGCGGGAGAACCGCACACCGTGTTTGGCGGCAACGGTTTGCAGATACCGGTGGTCATCGGCATTTTCAAAACCGCACTGCAGAGTATTGTGGTCCACATAGGCAACACTTAACTCCGTCTTTACCCGTGGAATATCCATTGTTTCAAATTCCAAATACGCCATAGTGCCGGTGGCGTCTTGCGTCAGTGTCTGGTCAATACGCAGGGCAACTTCACTGCCCGGTGTCATATCGCCTGCAAGCAGATGGCTTGCAATAATTTTTTGTGCAATTGTCTTACCCATTTTGAATTCCTCTTGCAATCATATTTTCTTTTGCGTTTGCGATGTGCTGGGCAGTTAAGGATGCGGCCAAATCCGCATCACCGGATACGATAGCCTGCATAATTGCGTGATGCTCCTGCACAGATTTGTTCAGCCGTTCATCCACTTGAATGGAGTTTTTCCGGTAGCGCATAGCCTTTCTGTGGAGAGGCAGCAATGTGTCCCGGATAACGGTGCGTTGGGAAAGGGTGTAAATCAGGTCGTGGAACTGGCTGTCCACTTTGCACAGATTTTCAATATCGTGTTTCTTATAGTAAAAGTCCTGCAGTTCGCACAGTTCCTTAAGTTCTGCCGCGCCTTCTTTTGTAAGGTTGACGGTGGCGTAGTATGCGGCAAGACCTTCCACGTGCTGCCGGATGTTCATAATATCCACCAAATCATCAACGGTGATGCCTAAAACCACGCTGCCTTTGCCGGAATCGGTTATCAGCCGTTCTTGCTCCAAACGCCGCAGTGCTTCCCGGATGGGGGTGCGGCTGACGCCTAACTTTTCCACAAGCATCAGTTCCGTAATCACTTCGCCCCGAGGGTATACGCCGGTGATAATGTCGTTTTCCAGTTTTTCAAACACCTGGGTTGCCAGGGAAATACTCTTAAATTCTTTCATTTTCATACCTCCCCATCAAAACGGCCGGGGGCCAATTCCTGAATCTTCTCTTCCATTTCTTTCCGGGAGATGGAAGTCTGCCGTTCTTGCTCGTACTGCTGGTCAATCCATGCTTTCAGCGCAACCACCAAATCATCGTTTTTGTTCACTTCCCGGTCACCGGTAAGATGGTAATTGGTGTTAATCCAGTAAGCAATACCGGCAAGACCGGAAGTTTTTCCGATTTCCACGGTGGCAGGCCGGTTTAAGAGTTTGTTGGTGTCAAAAATCGTATAGATTTCCGCATCTTTCAAAAGACCGTCTGCGTGGATACCGGCTCTTGTGGAGTTAAAACTCTTGCCTGCAAAAGGTGTCATAGGCGGGATCTCGTATCCGATTTCCTTTTCAAAGAAATCTGCAATTTCCGTAATTACTGTAGAATCCATACCGTCCATAGAACCCCGCAAAGAGGCGTATTCAAATACCATGGCTTCCAACGGGATGTTGCCGGTGCGCTCACCGATGCCCAATAAGGAGCAGTTAACTGCGCAAGCGCCGTATAGCCAAGCGGTGGATGCGTTGGTAACGGCTTTGTAAAAATCGTTGTGGCCGTGCCATTCCAAACACTCGCTGGGAACATCGGCATAATGTTGCAGACCGTAGATAATACCGGCAACACTGCGGGGCATTGCGGCTTCTGTATAGGGCACACCGTAGCCCATGGTATCACAAGCCCGGATTTTAACCGGAATCCCAGCCTGACGGGAGAGATTTTGCAGTTCGTTGACAAAAGGTACAACAAAACCGTAGAAGTCTGCCCGGGTGATATCCTCCAAATGACAGCGGGGGATAACCCCGGCATCAAAAGCATCGGAGACCGTAGCAAGGTAATAGTCAAGCGCCTGCTGTCTGGTCATTTTCATTTTCTTGAAAATGTGATAGTCACTGCAACTGACCAAAACACCGGTTTCCTTGATTCCCAAATCCCGCACCAACTGGAAGTCTTCTTTTTTGGCGCGAATCCAACTGGTAATTTCCGGGAACTTCAGGTCCAGTTCCATACATTTTTCAATGGCCTGCCGGTCTTTCTTGCTGTAGATAAAGAACTCCGTCTGCCGGATAATGCCGTAAGGACCGCCCAATTTAGAAAGCAGTTTGTAAATCTTAACGATCTGGTCCACAGTATAAGGCTCAACAGACTGTTGGCCATCCCGCAGGGAAGTGTCGGTAATCCAAATTTCCTCCGGCATATTCATCGGCACCCGGCGGTGGTTAAAAGAAACCTTGGGCACAGTTCCATAGGAGAAAATGTCTCGTTGTAAATTCGGCTCGCTTACATCCTGCAGAGAGTACTTGTAGGACTTCTGCTCCAATAGGTTGGTTTTGCTGGAAATCTCAAGCATAATCGCCACTCCTTGTATAAATGTATTATTGTATACAATTATACTATAGAATTTTGTAAAGTCAATCCCATTTTACAGACATTGAAAAACTGACAAAATAGAAAGGATTTTGGAAAATAGATTGACTTTCCCCGGTTTTGTGGTACAATACCAGTGATAAGAAAACGCTATGCGGAAGCCAAACGGTATTTACGGCAAAGAAGCGAGAGGGGTGCGGTGAAAGCCCTCTGCCTACGTACTGTCAGCCACTTCCAAGCAGTCCGGGATGACCGGAACGGGCGCTCCCGTTACAGAGCAACCGAGATGTCCCGTATTGCGGGATAATTAGGGTGGTACCGCGATTTTCCTCGCCCCTAAATCAGGGGGCGGGGTTTATTTTTTTGTATATTATTATGGAGGTTTATCCTATGAGTAAAAAAGCCTACGGCGTAAATGAACTGCGGGAGATGTTTCTGTCTTACTTTGAAAGCAAGAATCACCTGCGGCTGCCCAGTTTTTCCTTGATTCCCCAAAATGACCAGTCTTTGTTGCTGATTAACTCCGGTATGGCACCGATGAAACCTTATTTCAAAGGGGAAATGGAGCCTCCCCGGAAGCGGGTTTGTACCTGCCAAAAGTGTATTCGTACCGGCGACATTGAGAACATCGGTAAGACTGCCCGCCACGGCACATATTTTGAAATGCTGGGCAACTTTTCCTTTGGCGATTACTTCAAGCGGGAAGCCATTGCCTGGAGTTGGGAATTTTTAACCAAAGTGGTGGGATTGGAAGAAGACCGTCTGTATCCCTCCATCTATGAAAACGATGAGGAAGCCTTTGAAATTTGGAACAAGGATATCGGCATTGCACCGGAAAACATTTTCCGTTTCGGCAAGGCTGACAATTTCTGGGA
>JAZOXE010000063.1:0-3685 GCA_045659525.1 Faecousia sp.
ATATCAGTACCTCTCTTTCATAGCCCGTTCCATCTGACGCTGTGCGTCACGATTGGCTTCGGTTTGTCGTTTGTCATATAATTTTTTGCCTTTACAAAGGCCGATTTTCACTTTCACAAGACCGCCTTTCAAATAAACGGAAAGGGGAATCAAGGAGAAACCGTCTTGTTTTACTTTTCCAAACAATCGCATAATTTCCCGCTTATGCATAAGAAGCCGCCTGGGACGACGGGGATCTCGGTTAAAGATGTTGCCGTGGTCATAGGGGGAAATGTGCATTTGATTTACCAGCAGTTGACCGTCCTTGATTCCGCACCAGGCATCCTTTAAGTTTAGGTTGCCTTGGCGAACAGACTTAACTTCTGTTCCACACAGTTCGATTCCCGCTTCCATTTCCTCTTCCACAAAATATTCGTGGTACGCTTCCCGGTTACGGGCCAGAACTTTTATACCTTGCTTTTCCAGAACGATCACCTCTTTTTCTATGGTATTATAGCATAACTGTCAAGAAGTTAAAACGGATTTATTTGCCGCTGAACAAAAACGTTTCCAGTTCTTCCGGGGATTGAAAATGATAGTCGCACAAACTTGTCATTTCTTTTGTGATTTCCGGACAGTTCCGTCTGCCCCAACCGGCAAAAGCAACGGGAACACCTGCATTTTTTGCCATATCGTAGCCCGGTTTCATATCGTCGACTACCAATATTTCTTCCGGTTTCAGTTGATATTTTTCCATAATTGTCAGCAGGGGATAGGGACTGGGTTTTCTTTGGAATTCCGGATAATCCCAACCGTGGATGTCGTCGGGCTGGATTTTAAAATGGGTATCATAATCCCGGGTAATATTCCGGGCACTTGAATGGGAAACAACGCACAAAAGGCCGCCGGCTTGCTTTTGCTGATGAATAATTTTTTCGATTCCGGCATAAGGCGCAGGAATGTTTTCCATAATGTATGCTTGCCACAATCGGTATTCTTCATCCAGTTCTTTTTGAGAAAAACCGTACCACTGCCGACACATTTGAGAAAATCCCAAATGGAAACAACCGTCGGTGTATTCTCTGAGGGTGATGGTTTTTCCAGGGCGAAATTTTTTTAGAATTTCACAAAAAAACGGAAAGTTAATGGTGGCTTCGCTTTGCACAACGGTATCGTCGTGATCCAGCACAAGACAGGGAAACTTTAGCATAAGACACCTCCTGAAATTTAGTATTAGTATAACAGAGAAATAAGATAGTCGCAACCGAAATTTTCCACTTGCCATTTTCGAACAAAAGTACTATAATAATGAAAAAGGCAGGTGACACATATGGTACAGAATATTTGCCCAGTGGACGTAATTTCGCTGTGTAGCGCAAACGGCGAGTTTCGACCGTTGCGTATGCGATTGGAAGATGAGGAACATAAACTTTTACGGGTGGATATTGATGAAATTGTCAGTTGTCGGAAAATTGTGAAAGTGGGTATAGAAGCCAGAATCTTTTTATGCAAAGCAACGGTGGAGAATAGAAATTGGCTTTTTGAACTGAAGTATACCATACGGACTCACAGTTGGAGTTTACATAGGAGGGTGTATTAATATGCAACGTGTTATTTTTCACGTGGATGTCAACAGCGCCTTTCTGTCCTGGACTGCCGCTTATCGGGTAAATGTGTTGGGAGAAACTCAGGATTTGCGGGAAATACCCTCCGTGATTGCCGGGGACAAAGCCTCCAGACACAGCATTATTTTGGCCAAAAGCCAGCCGGCAAAAAAATATGGAATTCATACCGGAGAACCGCTTTTTCAAGCGTTGGAAAAATGTCCGGATCTGGTAATCGCTCCGCCGGACTATAGTTTATATGTCAATGCATCTCGGCACTTTGTAGAGATTTTACGGCAGTACAGTCCTACAGTAGAGCAGTATTCTATTGATGAGGCGTGGGTAGATATGACCGGCACAGAGCGGATTCACGGCAGTGCGCGCCTTGCGGCAGAAAAGATGCGGGAGCAAATTTGGAATGATTTGGGTTTTACCGTAAACATCGGTATTTCCAGCAACAAACTTTTGGCAAAAATGGCGGGGGATTTTGAAAAGCCCAATAAAGTACATACCTTATTCCCGGAGGAAATAGCCGGTAAAATGTGGCCGCTTTCTGTGCGGGATTTGTTTTTGGTAGGTAGCGCAACCCAGAAGAAACTGAACCGAATGGGGATATACACCATTGAAGATTTGGCAAAGGCAGACATTTCTCTGTTACGCCGCCGTTTGGGAAAACACGGAGAAACTGTGTGGCACTACGCCAATGGCAGAAATGCGGATATGGTAACCCCGGCGCCTGCCGAAAACAAAGGATACGGCAACTCTATCACAACGGCTACCGATGTAATAAACTATAATCAGGCAGAGCAAGTGTTGTTGGGGCTTTGTGAAACGGTTGCAACCAGAATGCGCCATGACAAAAAGTGCGGAAGTTGTTTGTCGGTGCATTTGCGCACCAACAGTTTTCACCATTTCAGCCATCAGACGATACTCCCGGGCGCGACCAATACCACAACGCAAATTTTTAAGGCAGCCTGTCAAGTATTTCGTGAGGCTTGGGATGGGGAAACGCCACTGCGGCAGTTAGGTGTCCAGATTACCCGTTTGGCCAATGAACCTTATCAGCAGTATGATTTCTTTTCCGGTGTTTCGGCGCAACAGTATGAAAGGAAAGTGCGACTGGATGAGACGGTTGATGCCCTGCGGGATAGATTTGGCGAGGAAGCAATTATCCGGGCAAAATTTGCAAAGAACCCGGAGAGCCATATGTCAGGTGGGTTGGATAAGGCAAGACGTACCGGGGTAACAAAACCGGTTCCGGACGAGTATTAAGGAGGCATTATAATGTCTATTGTGACTTTCTATCGGGATGATCCCAACGCCCCGAAACCAACACAGCGAGCGCATTTGGGCGCAAATATACTGATTGAATGGGATGGAAAACTGCTTTTAGAAAAACGTAGAGACAGTGACATATGGGGGCTTATAGGCGGCGGAGTCAAAAACTATGAAACACAATTGCAGGCTGCGGTGCGTGAGATATATGAAGAAACCGGCTTGCGTGTAAAACCGGAAGAACTGACAAAATTGAAAGTGTATGGAGAACCGGGCAGAATTGCAGCCTACCGCGACGGTAGCATATGGCGTATGGTAATTGTGGCATATCGTATAAGACTGAATAAAAAGCCAGAATTAAAAGTCAGCAGTGAATCGAAAAAACTTTGTTTCTTTTCCAAGGAAGAGGTTAAAAACCTGCCCATTGTCATAACCCACAGCGATATTGTGGAAGAATGGTTTTTGAATGAGATACAACCATAATAGGGATGATGAAGGAAATACCCCTTGAATATTCATAAAAAATGTGTTATTATACATTTCGACGGTGCAGTATCCTAGTCAAAATCACCGATTCCCAGGTAGGGCCTAAAAATCCTATGAAGGGCACATCGATGAAGTCCCTGGTGCCTGCTTTTTACGCCCAGTTTAGGGTGGGTGCTGGGGGTTAAGGATTCCGGGCGCGCTCCAATGGCATGGAGCATACGTTCCGGTTTCCGCGGAGACCTGGTGTTGTGCGACAGAGTTTGTGAACTCCCGCGTGGGAAGCCTTCTTTGCGTACGAGCCGGGTATGAACCTGCAAGGCGGTGCACAGAATCGTGTGCTG
>JAZOXE010000064.1:0-26113 GCA_045659525.1 Faecousia sp.
AGGAACTGATTGCCCGGTGCAAAGAGAAGAATATCGGTGTAATCGATATGAAACCACTGGCAGGCGGCGCGATAGAAGATGCCAGCCTTGCGTTGCGCTTTATTGCCGCCAATGATAATATTACCATAACCATTCCCGGAATGGCAACCCTTTCTGAAATTACTCAAAATATCAAAGCCGTTACGGACAAGACCCCTTTGACGCAGGAAGAAAAGGCGGCGATTATAAAAGTTCGGGAAACGCTGGGTACGCAGTTCTGCCGACGGTGTAACTACTGCGCGCCTTGTAGCGCCGGCATCTTTATTCCGGGCATATTTATGATGGAGGGCTATTACAGCCGGTACGACCTGAAAAAGTGGGCCACAGACCGGTATATGGCCATGGAAAAGACCGCATCTGACTGTATTGACTGCGGCGCTTGCGAAAGTCGGTGCCCCTATCATTTGCCGATTCGGCAGATGATGAAGAAAGCAATTACTGCATTCGGAAAATAAGAAAACGCCTTGCTCCAATCCAATTGAGCAAGGCGTTTATAATTATAAAATATAGAGGTAAATGGAAAGAAACTGTAAGACACTGCCTGCAACTACAAAGATGTGAAATACCGAGTGAATCCAGCGGATTTTCGCGCCCATCCCATATAGTATCGCGCCCAAGGTATAAAGAATCCCTCCCGCCAGCAGAAGATAGAAGCCCCTTGCAGACATAACTTCAGCGGTTTGTTTTATAAAAGGAAGAATCGCCCAACCCATAATAATGTAGCAGACCATAGAAAGAACATTATACTTCTTTAGGTCAATGGCAGTTAAGACGGCAGCAAGGATACCAAGACCCCACTGCAGTATCAGCAATCCCCAGGCAATTGCAGGATAGCGGGGGAGAAAACCGGACAGTAAAATCGGCGTATAAGTGCCGGTAATCAGAAAATAAATAGCGCAGTGGTCTAAAATCTGCATCACCTTTTTCCCGGTGCCGGGATAAAGTCCGTGGTAGATACTGGACATAGTATATAGAAAAATCATCATAGCGCCGTAAATCGATGTGCCGATAATCGCGGCAGTATTTTCACCGGCAATACTGCGGTACAGACATAAGACCAACACGATTATGCCAAAACCGGCGCCTACAATGTGGGTGACCATATTCATAATTTCTTCACCGCGGGTATAATCCGGCAATTTTCTTTGACTCAGTTTTGTTCGTTTCATATTTATCCCGTCCTTTCGTAGCCATCTTACCACATAAGGCAGTAGAATACACCCTACACAGCAAAAACCTCCGGCGCCTTTGGAGAGAGTGGGAAATTCTACGGAGTGTGGAGTCAAAAAAAGGGAGTAGAGAAGGTGATTGTACAAAGTAAACAAAACCGGTGGAGAAAATTTGGCGTGCCGTTGTACAAGAAAATCATAAAATAGAATGATTTTATAAAAAGCCTATGGTATAATAATAGTACTGATAGGAATATTACTTATTCGGAAAGGAACGATTATGAATAATATTTTGTTTTTCTTAACACCGAAAGCAATGTGTGATTATGTATATGACGATTTTACCATTCGGCAGGCATTGGAAAAAATGGAATCCACGGGGTACGCAGCGCTACCCATACTCAATAAGCACGGTGTCTACCGCGGCACATTAACAGAGGGCGATTTGCTGTGGGCGCTAAAAAATTTATGCTATATGGATATGCGTCAGGCAGAGGCAAGACGGATTATGGAAATCACCCGCAGAAAAGACAATGTGCCGGTTCGGGTAACCACCAATATGCATGATTTAATTCAGCGATCCAGTGAACAAAACTTTGTGCCGGTAGTAGATGATAAAGAGGCATTTATCGGCATTGTTACACGAAGCGCCATTATCAAATACTGCTACCAGCAGATTTATACGGAAGACTGATACATACGCCCCGAAGAAGATTCTTCGGGGCGTCGCAGTGATTTTTTTGGCTGACGAAAAAGGGACACCGACGGTGTCCCTTTTGTTGTTTTGTTGCGACGCAGGTCTATAAGCCGGGTTCTGTCTTGACAGCCATCTATCTAAATCTGCAGTTGCCCACAGATTTCAGCCACCTCTTAGGGACGGCCGGGCAAGCCTATTGTCCCTCACACGGTGTTGCTCCGGATAGAGTTTACATCGTAGAACCTATGTCTCCATAGGCCGGGTGGGCTCTTACCCCACCTTTTCACCCTTACCTTACGGCGGTATATCTCTGTTGCACTTGTCCTGGGGTCACCCCCGGCGGGCGTTACCCGTTATCCTTGCCCTGTGGAGCCCGGACTTTCCTCACCTGGGTTCTTTCGAATCCCAGCCGCGGCTGTCCGACCTGGTCGCGGAAATATTGTAACTGATATGGCGCAGATTGTCAAATATCTTGCAAATTCTTTTCCTGCAAGGTATACTATACAATAGTAGAGAAGAGGTGCTTACCGTGGAAAAGAATTTTGACGAATATTTTAAGTCGTTGCGAAATAAAAAAATTGTCGTTTTGGGATTGGGCGTGAGCAACCGACCACTGGTACGCCTGCTTTTGCAGTACGGCTGCCAAGTGGTAGGATGCGATAAAACCCCCAGAGAGAAACTGGATGCAGAGGTTTTAGAACTGGAAAAAATGGGTTGTACCCTTCAGGTTGGACAGACGTATCTGGACAACCTCAAGGGTGATTTGGTGTTCCGCACGCCGGGAATGCATCCGGAGAATCCGGCTTTGGTATCTCTGCGGGAAAACGGTGCGGAAATCACCAGTGAAATGGATGTATTTTTCGCACTGTGTCCTTGCACCTTAATTGCCGTTACCGGCTCTGATGGAAAAACCACCACCACAACACTGATTTCCGAAATGCTTCGGGCAGAAGGAAAGACGGTGTGGCTTGGCGGGAATATCGGAACGCCGCTTTTGCCTTTGTGCAGGCAGATGCAGGCAGGGGACTACGCTGTGGTGGAACTGAGTTCTTTCCAGTTGATGGATATGACCCATTCTCCCCATATTGCGGTGATTACCAATTTAGCCCCCAATCATTTGGATGTGCATAAAGATATGCAGGAGTATGTTTGGGCAAAAACCAACGTCTTTCATTTCCAAAAATCCGGGGATATCTTGGTGGTAAATGCAGATAATTCTCTTACTGCGCCTATGAAAAACGTCGGCACAACCCGGTATTTTTCCTACGGAAAAAATAGGGAAGATGGGGTATATTTAGAGGAAAATCAAATTTATCGCGGCAATACCCCGGTGCTGGATAAACGGGACATAATACTTCCCGGAGAGCATAATGTAGAAAACTATATGGCGGCCATTGCCGCCTTGGAAGGCCTTGTCAGCAATGAAACAATTTGTAGGGTAGCCAAGACATTTGGCGGTGTGGAACACCGAATTGAATTGGTGCGGGAAAAGGACGGCGTGCGATATTATAACGACTCTATCGCATCTTCTCCCAGCCGTACAATAGCCGGACTGAAGAGTTTCCCGGATAAGGTGATTTTGATTGCCGGCGGTTACGATAAACATATACCCTATGATGTTCTTGGTCCGGTGATTTGTCAGCGGGTGAAGGCGCTTGTGGTTAACGGCGCAACCGGTCAAGCCATACGCGAAGCGGTGGAACAGTCACCGGAGTATCAACCGGGTATGCCTGAAATTTATGATTGCGACGATTTGGAAACGGCGATTAACCGATGCGCAGAGATTGCGAAGCCGGGAGATGTGGTTTTACTCAGTCCGGCCAGCGCTGCTTTCGACCAGTTTAAGAATTTTATGGAACGGGGACTCTATTTCAAGAAACGGGTTAAGGAGTTATAACCATGGATATTTCCCAGGTGACAAAGCGAATGCGAAAAGCGTTGCCCTTAAAATATTGCAGCGCGGTAATTGTGGCGGCAGGAAGCGCATCCCGGATGGGCGGCATTGACAAAGTGATGGCGCCATTGCAAGGAGAACCGATGATTGCGCGGACAGTCCTGGCGTTTCAAAACTGCGAAGCAATCCGGGAAATCGTTGTGGTTACCCGGCCGGATTTGATTGCGCCCATTTCACTGTTGTGTCAAGGGTACGAAAAAGTAAAGAGCGTTGTGGCGGGCGGCAGTACCCGGCAGGAATCTGTCAGTCTGGGTATAAATGCGCTTTCGCCCAAAACGGAACTTGTAGCAATTCAGGATGGGGCAAGACCGCTGATTACTTGCCAAGTGATTGACAGAACGGTTCGTGCCGCCAATACCTATGGCGCCGCTGCGCCGGCTATACCGGTAAAAGATACGGTAAAGGTTGTGCAAGGGGGCGTAGTGACGGCAACGCCGCAACGGAAAAACCTCAATGCCGTGCAAACACCTCAGGTGTTTGATGTGGATTTGCTCCGCGCCGCGCTGAAAAAAGCAAGTGATGACGGCGCAGAGGTGACGGATGACTGCTCTGCTGTGGAACGGTTGGGTATGAAAGTGAAAATCGTTGAAGGGGATGAGCGGAATCTAAAAGTGACAACCCCCATGGATTTGAAAATCGCGCAACTTCTGTTGGAGGAAATGAAATGAGAATCGGACACGGATATGACGTACACAAATTAGTTGCGGGCAGAGCCTTGATTATAGGTGGTGTAACCATTCCCTATGAACTGGGACTGGACGGTCACTCGGATGCCGATGTATTGCTTCACGCAGTTTCCGATGCGCTTTTGGGCGCGGCAGGCTTGGGAGATATCGGCAGACATTTCCCAGATACCGATCCGGCCTACAAAGGGGCAGATTCACGGAAACTGTTGGAAATCGTTGGACAAAAGGTATCAGATGCCGGCTACCGTCCGGAAAACATTGATGTGACAATGATTGCCCAAAAGCCGAAACTGAAGGATTACATTCCCCAGATGGAAGAAAATATTGCTGCCGCTTTGGGAATTTCAAAATCTCAGGTGAATGTAAAAGCCACCACGGAAGAACATTTGGGATTTACCGGCAGCGGATTGGGAATGGCGTGCCACAGCGTTTGTTTGATCAGTGAGGTTTCCGGTGAAAAAGCGTAAAGGGAACGAATTGGTAAAGGTGATCTTCACCGTTTACTGTGTTGCAATGTTCTGGCTTTTATTTGGTCAGCGGGTGGGTTTGGACACTTCCGGTGACTACGCCCTGCAACTGAAAGAAAATGCCAACTGGGTTCCCTTACACACCATCCGATGGTATCTATCCTTACCGGAAAAGACAGATAATCCCTACTTGTTGCGCCATGCGCTGATAAATTTGGCAGGGAACATCGTGATGTTCATACCTTTGGGATATTTTCTGCCCCGCATTTGGAAGGATATGCAAAAACTCTGGAAAGTGTTTTTGCTGGTGTTCATGTGCGTTGTTGTAGTGGAACTTTTGCAACTGGTAACCTTATTGGGCAGTTGCGATGTGGATGATGTGATTCTCAATTTAATGGGCACGGTGATAGGATATATCCTATGGCGAATCTTGCCGAAATAGAACCTTTTGAACCTCCCGGGCATAGTCTGCCCTGGGAGGTTTTTATTATGATGGGATGCATGATTACTTTCCGCTCTATAACGCCGGCGCAACGGGGGGAGCGGACATTAAAAAACAAAGGGATTTCCTGCCGTTTGGGGCGTACACCCAGAAAATTGGAAGAGATGGGGTGCGGGTACAGTTTGTATGTGCCCCGGGAGAAAATATATGAGGCAATAGCAATTTTGGAAGAAAAATCCGTTAATTACCGGAAAGTGTATATGCTGTCGCCCCAAGGAATGCCGGAGGAGATAGTTCTATGATTTACCTGGACCACGGCGCAACATCTTATCCAAAACCGGATTCGGTTATGAGAGCAGTGAACCGGGCGTTAAAAACCTGCGGAAATCCCGGCAGAGGCGGACACCCGCTGGCAATGGCCGCCGGGGAAACAGTATATGCCTGCCGTGAAAAAGCAGGCGCATTTTTTGACTGTATGCCGGAGCAGGTGGTGTTTACCAGTAGTTGTACCCAAGGACTGAATATGGCAATCGGAACATTGGTAAAACCTGGCGATCGGGTGGTGATCTCCGGGTTTGAACACAATGCGGTGGTACGCCCACTTTATGCATTGGGCGCTGAAATGATTGTAGCAGGACGGAAACTGTTTTCTTGGGAGGATACCCTTACCGATTTTGAAAAAGCCCTAAAATCCGGTGTGAAAGCGGCAATATTCACCCATATTTCCAATGTATTCGGCTATATTCTGCCGGTGGAGCAGATGTGCGCCCTTTGTGTAAAGTACGGCGTTCCCTTTGCAGTGGACACGGCGCAGTCAGCCGGCATATGCCCGGTAAGTTTGAAAAAATGGGGAGCAGACTTTATCGCCATGCCAGGGCATAAGGGATTGTTAGGCCCGCAAGGCACAGGAATTTTGCTATGTAACCGCCTGCCCAAACCCCTTGTATACGGTGGTACCGGCAGCCAATCTTTTCGCAGAGAGATGCCGCCATTTCTCCCGGATGCAGGAGAGGCGGGGACGTTAAATGTGCCAGGAATCGCGGGATTATACGCAGGCATATCCCAAGTGCAGAAAACCGGACTTTCTCAGATATTTACCCGGGAGGAGCAGGCGGCAAAACAGTGCGCTGCCGGGCTTGAAGAAATGGGGCTTACCGTGTTTTCCGGAGACCATCAAAGCGGTACGGTTTCTTTCTGCGCACCTATTGACTGTGAAGAGATATCCGGGCGCTTGGCATCCTACGGAATTGCGGTGCGAAGCGGTCTGCACTGCGCGCCTCTTGCCCACGAAAGCGCAGGAACGCTGGAAACGGGTACGGTGCGAATCAGTTACGGTCATACCGCAGAGAAAAAGCAAACGGAAAGACTACTTTGCGCCCTTTCCCATATTGTGGAAAAACCTTGATAAAAATAGAGAAAAGTAATGAAAAAAATCCGGAATTCCTATTGCTATTACCGGGCAAATCCGCTATAATGGTATAGATAATAGCCACAATATACCAACCGGCTGATTGGTTGGCATTTTGACAGAAAAAAAGCGGAAAGGATGATGGTGTATGGAGCAGTTGCAATTGTTTGTGCAACAACTATCTTTGATGAGATGGCAGGACTTTCTGGAGATTCTGGTCGTTGCATTTTTAATCTACAAATTGCTTCCCTTGGTGCGATCATCCGGTACCATGCGGATTGCTCGGGTGATTGCGGTGATTCTGCTTTTGTCCGGTATTACAAGCCTGTTAAAACTCAATACCATTAACTACATTATCAATCAGTTTCTCCAAATCGGTCTGATTGCGGTGGTTGTCCTGTTCCAGCCGGAAATCCGTCGTGTGTTAGACCAGTTGAGCAACATTAAACTTAAGAAATTTTTAGGAGCAGAAAAACCGGAAGAAGAGATGATTCCGGTTATTGCGCAAACCGTTCACGCTTGCGAGATAATGAGCCGGGAACGTATTGGTGCGCTGATTGTCTTTGCAAGAAGTAGTCGGTTGGATGAATATTTTAAGACCGGAACGTTAATTGACGGTCAGGTATCGGAACAACTGGTTCGCAACATCTTCTATCCCAAAACCGCGCTGCACGACGGAGCCATGATTATCCGTGACGGTCGTGTAACGGCAGCGGGCTGCGTATTGCCTCTGTCTGACAGCGAGCATTTAAGCACGGATTTGGGTACTCGCCACCGGGCAGCCGTGGGTATGAGCGAGGTATCCGATGCGGTGGTTGTTGTGGTATCGGAAGAAACCGGAGCGATTTCTGTGGCAGTGGGTGGTATGCTCAAACGGCATTTGGCATCCCAAACGCTGGAACGGCTTCTGCGTAACGAACTGTGTCACGAGGAAGAGGAAAAAGAGGAAAGCCTTGTGATTAAACTCTATCAGAAACTACAGAAAATCGGTAAGGGGGAAAAGTAATATGAAACGTAAAATTCTCAGTATGCTTTTGTCCTTAGCCATTGCTTTTGGCCTTTGGTACTACGTGGTGAGCGTTGTGAACCCTGAGTACGAAGAGACCTATAAGGGAATCTCCGTAATTCTGCAAAATGAAAGTATTTTAGCCGAGCGGGGATTGATGATTACCAGTGAAATCCCGGAAGTGGAGTTGCAACTCAAAGGCAACCGCACCCATCTGCTTGAACTTAACAGCAGTAACATCAGCGTTATGGCGAATGTGGCAGGGATTGAAGCGGAGGGAGAATTCCCTCTGGACTATTCGGTGGCATATCCCGGCACCATACCCAATAACGTAATTTCCGTTGAAAAGCGAAATCCCAGTCAAATTACGGTTACGGTAGAAAAGCGGGAAGTAAAAACGGTTGACGTGGTAGTGGAATACATCGGTTCTGTGCCGGACGGCTTTATTGCGGATAAGGAAAATGCAGAACTCAGCGCAACGGAAATTGAAATCTCCGGACCTGAATCTGTGGTTCGCAATATTACGCAGGCAGTGATTCAGGTGGATTTGCAGGATAAGAAAGAAACCGTCACCGGCGACTATACTTATGTTTTGTGTGATAGTGCCGGAAATGCGGTGGAAAGCAGATTGGTAACCACCAACAAGGAAAATATTACGTTGTCCGTAAAAGTTCTGCAGATGAAAGAACTTGACTTGTTTGTGAAGATTGTAGAAGGCGGTGGCGCAACGACCAAGAACACAAAGGTGAAAGTCACACCGGAAAAAATTCAGGTTAACGGCAGTGAGGCACTGCTTGAAAAACTGACATATTTGGAAGTTGGTGTAATCGAACTGGGTGAACTGAAAGAAAGTGAAACAATAAAACTGCCGATTACTCTGCCGGAGGGCATTACAAACGGTACCGGTATTACAGAGGTAACGGTGGAAATCACCATGCCGGAACTGGAAAAGAAAACGCTGACGGTAAAACAGATTGAGGTGGAAAATGTGCCTGCCAACCTAAAGGTGGATATGATCACTCAGGCTTTGGAGGTAACAGTACGCGGACCGAAATCCCTCATCGACAAAGTGACGGCGGACAACTTTACCATTGTTGTTGACTTTTCCGATGTACAAGCCGGCACTGCCACAGTAAAGGCGAAAATCGCAGTGGATAGCGAGTATGCCGGTGTTGGCGCCATCGGCGCATATACCGTATCCGCAACGGTGCGGGAGAAATAGGAACGAATACCGGATTGGGCGCAACCGCGCCCAATCCGCACAAAGGAGATAGTACATTGATTAAGAGTATGACCGGCTACGGCCGTGCCGTAGAAACTGTCAACGGCAGAGAATTTACGGTGGAAATCCGCTCCGTGAATAACCGGTATCTGGATACCTCTGTACGCTTGCCCAGAATACTGTCATTCTGTGAAGAAACAGTAAAGCAAGCGGTAAAAGCATCGGTTTCCAGAGGTAAGGTGGATGTTTACATTTCTTCCCGCAGTGAAGCCGGAGAGGAAGCGCAGGTAAGCCTGAACCGTGGTGTTTTGGAAGGCTATATAAACGCCATGCGCCAAATGGTTTCGGAATACGGCGTGACCGAAGAAATTACCACTGCTGCCCTTTCTCGTTTACCGGAGGTATTTACCATTGAACGGCAAGAGGTAGATGAAGACCAACTGCAAAAGGACCTGATGAGCGTTGTGGAAAAAGCGTTGCAAGGCTACGATTCTATGCGCTGTACGGAAGGTGTGGCACTGGACAAAGACTTGCGAAGCCGCGGCAATACGATTCTGGAACTTGTTTCCCAAGTGGAGGCAGGCAACGCCCAAACCGTAGTGGACTATCGGGCAAAATTAGAAGCCAAAATCCGGGAAGTGGTAGAAAATACTGCCATTGATGAAAGCCGGATTTTAACAGAGGCGGCAATTTTTGCGGACAAGGTTCCGGTGGATGAAGAAACGGTACCTCTGCGTAGCCATTTAGACCAAATGAATACGATGCTTACCACCGGCGGCGCCGTAGGCAGAAAACTGGACTTCCTGCTTCAGGAAATGAACCGGGAGGCCAACACCATCGGCTCCAAGTGTACCGATGTGAAACTTGCCCGAATTGTGGTGGATATCAAAGCGGAATTGGAAAAAATCCGGGAACAAACCCAGAATATTGAGTAAGAGGTTACTATGAAACTTATCAATATAGGCTTTAGCAGTATGGTTGCCGCCCAGCGAATTTTGGCGGTAGTTGCTCCGGATTCCGCCCCCATTAAGCGGGTAGTTCAGGAGGCAAAGGATCGAGGAATGTTGATTGACGCATCCTACGGTCACAAAACCCAGGCCGTGATTCTAATGGATACGGACCATGTGATTTTGTCGGCATTGACACCGGAAACCCTATCTGCCAGATGGGAAGAAAACGCAGAGGAGGAATAGGACAATGCAGGGAAAACTTTTTGTGATATCCGGCGCATCCGGTGTGGGAAAAAGCACTGTGCTTGCCCGGGTTATGGCCGCGAGAGATGACTTAAAATTCTCTGTGTCAGCAACCACCCGCGCTCCCAGACCGGGCGAAATTGACGGCGTGCAATACTATTTTGTATCCAAAGAGAAATTTGAGGATATGATTCAAAAGGGAGAGTTTTTGGAGTACGATGCTCACATGGCTTACTATTACGGTACGCCAAAGGGACAGTTGGCCGAGAAACTCAAAACTGGCCACGTGATACTGGACATTGAGCCCAATGGCGCATTTGCTGTAAAAAAAGCCTGGCCCGAAGCAACGTTGATTTTTGTTGCGCCGCCCTCTATGGAGGAATTAAAAAACCGCCTTGCCGGTCGGGGCGACACTTCGAAAGAACAGATGCAAATGCGTTTGGAATGGGCCCAATGGGAAACGGAACAAGGCAGAGTCTATGACTATTATGTAATCAACGACCGGGTAGATACCTGCGCCGATGAAATATTAAAGATTATCGCCAAACAGGCGGATTAAATTGGAGGAACAAATTATGCTTTACCGCCCTGTAGCAGACTTATTAAAAAATGTGGACAGCCGTTATCTGCTGGTTAACCTGGTTGCCCGCCGGGCAAGACAGATTGCGGAAGAGGCAGATGCCCTTTCTGAAGAACTGACAGAAAAGCCGGTAACTTTGGCAATCCGTGAAGTGGCGGCGGGGAATTTGTCCGCTACCGTAAAAGAAGAATACAAATAAGAACGTAAGGCAGAGCGACAAATTCGAACCCGCCTGAAAGCGGTGGATTTCGGCACTTTTCGCTCTATTGTGCCTTACAAGGCACAAAACACAGCAAATATTTTGTGTATTTGCGAGTATTTTAAGAAGATAGAGTAATAAACCACCCTTTGTAAAACAAGTTTGGATTTATTGCTCTACCATAAGGAGGGGATTGTTGTGATTGCAAAAGTCGCTGTGTCTGCGGCAAACTTTGCCATTGACAAGCCCTATTCTTACTTAATACCCCCAAATATGTCCCTGATTCCCGGTAGCCGGGTGAGTGTCCCCTTTGGTCGGGGAAACCGCTACGTAGAGGGAATCGTGTTGCAGACAGAGCCGGGAGAAGGGGAAAACCTGAAGACAGTTCTGCAAAGTTTGGACACAGAAACGCTGATTAGCGATCACATGCTGAAACTTGCGGCGTTTCTGCGGGAACGGTATTTCTGCACATTTTACGATGCCATCCGGGCAATGCTTCCAGCGGGACTTTGGTTTCGAAAAAAAGACATCTATGCTTTGACAGAAGACCTATCCTGGCAGGAGAAAAAACTGCGCAGGGAAGATGCCTATGCAGTACTGCGTTTTTTGCAGGATTGCGGCGGTCAGGCGGAGGGCGCAGACTTGCGGGCGGTTTTCGATGAAGAAACACTGGAAAGCGTTACCGGCTATCTTCTGAAAAAGAAATGGATTTGCGCGCAGATTGATTATTCCCAGAAAACCGGCGATAAAGTGGAAAGCGTTGCCACATTGGCCGTTTCCACATCCGAGGCGATAGAGTATGCCGCAAGACGTCCCAAATCTGCGGCTATGCAAAAGAACGTGTTGGAAACCCTTTGCGCAGTTGGCAGCGCCTCTGTAAAAGAACTTTGCTATTACACCGGCGCAAAACCCGGCACGGTGAAACGCCTTGCGGATTTGGGATATGTGGCACTGGAAGAAAAACGTGTACTGCGATGCCGGGAGATTGTACCGGCCAATGTGGATAAGGAACTGGTACTCAACCAAGAGCAGGAAGCGGCCTTTACCGGTCTTGTTTCTCAAATGGATGGGGATAAACCCGGCTCCGCTCTCCTTTACGGCGTAACCGGCTCCGGAAAAACAGCGGTTTATATCCGACTGTTACAGCAGTGTATCGCCCGGGGAAAACAAGGTATCTTATTGGTGCCGGAAATTGCCCTTACACCCCAACTATTGGGAATTATGGCAGCCTATTTCGGAAAAGATGTGGCGGTGCTTCATAGCAGTTTACCCGCCGGTGAGCGCTATGACCAGTGGGATCGGATTCGAAAAGGTGAAGCAAAAGTGGTGGTAGGCACACGTTCTGCTGTGTTTGCCCCTTGCCCCGATTTGGGACTGATTATTTTAGATGAGGAGCAAGAACACTCCTATAAATCGGAAAATTCACCGCGATATGCCGCCAGTGAGGTGGCTTTATGGCGTGGAATAAAGGAAAAAGCGCTGGTACTGCTGGGATCGGCTACCCCCTCGGTGGAAACGATGTATTTTGCAAAGACCGGCGTTCATAAACTCTATACGCTGAAAAACCGCTATAACGGAAAAGCGCTTCCGCAAGTGGAAATTGTGGATATGAAAGAGGAACTCAAGCATGGCAACCCGCTTTCCATCAGTGATACATTGCGCGATGCCATCGGCGAGGTAACGCAAGAGGGAAAACAGACCATTCTGTTTCTCAACCGCAGAGGTAACAGCCGGGCAATGGTATGTGTGGACTGTGGTGAAGCGCCGGAATGTCCTCGATGCAGTGTGCGGTTGACTTATCACAGCGCCAATAAGCGCCTGATGTGCCATTACTGCGGTCATTCCCAACCGGTAACGGACAGGTGTACCGGTTGTGGCGGCCCGCTTAAACCCATAGGTACCGGCACCCAAAAAGTGCAGGAAGAACTGAAATATTTGTTTCCGGGTATGGAGATTTCCCGGATGGACGGAGATACGGTAAGTGTTACCAACTCCCACGAAAAAATATTGGATACGTTCCAGCGGGAGAAAATCCCGGTTTTGGTAGGTACGCAAATGGTGGCAAAGGGACTGAATCTTCCGGATGTTACTCTGGTAGGGGTATTAGACGGAGATATGAGTTTGTATGCCGAAAGTTTCCGGGGGGCAGAAACCACCTTTAATATGCTGACGCAGGTGGTGGGCAGAGCCGGACGGGGGGATACCCCCGGTCGAGCAATTATTCAAACGATGGTGCCCCAACACAAGGTGATTACCCTTGCGGCTAATCAGGATTACGACGGATTCTATGAACTGGAAATCGGAATGCGGCAAGTGCAGAACTGTCCGCCTTTTGCGGATGTGACAACGATTACTTTTTCCGGGCAAGATGAAGGAAATGTACTTCGGGGCAGTATGAAGTTTCAGGATAGTCTACAGTCTTGCCTGAGACTTTCCCAGTACAGGGATTTGCAGTATACTGTGTTAGGCCCTGCGCCTTGCCCCATTGCAAAAATCAATTGTAATTACCGCTACCGAATAACACTGCGGTGTAAAATGAATAAGAACTTACGAAGCCTATTGGGGCATCTTTTGCGGCAGTTTGCTACCGACAGACAGGTGCGGGGTGTATCTGCTTACATAGACGTCAATGGGTTCGAATAAATGAGGAATTTTTATGGGACTGCGAAAAATTTTAACAGACGAAGAACCGGCGCTGCATAAAGTTTGCAAACCGGTGGTAAATTTTGATATGCGCCTGCATAAATTGTTGGATGATATGCGGGAAACTTTGGTAGCGTCCGGCGGTGTGGGATTGGCCGCGCCTCAAGTGGGAATTTTGCGGCGGGTTGTGCTGGTGGATACCGGAGAAGAAATACTGGAACTGATAAACCCCACACTTTTGGAAACTGACGGTGAGCAAATCGGCGCAGAAGGCTGTTTAAGTGTTCCGGACAAGTACGGCTTGGTAAAGCGGCCTATGTGGGCAAAAGTGCGGGCGCAAGACAGAAACGGCAACTGGTACGAGGCAGAGGGAGAAGAGTTGATTGCTCGGTGCTTCTGCCACGAACTGGACCATTTAGACGGCATTATATATACCCAGGTAATGGATAGACTACTCACAGAGGAAGAACTTTCGCAACTACAATAGGAGGGCAGTGTATGCGCCTTGTATTTATGGGTACGCCGCCAATTGCGGCCACCTGCTTAAACAAAATATTGGAAAAAGGCTTTCAGGTGGTAGGTGTATACACACAACCGGACAGACCGAAAAACCGGGGTATGAAACTTGCATTTTCCCCGGTGAAAGAAGTGGCACTGGAAAAAGAAATTCCCGTATTCCAACCGGAAAACTTCCGCAGTGAAGAAACGGTAAAGGAACTTGCGGCGCTGAAACCGGATGTGATTGCAGTTGTTGCCTACGGGCAGATTTTGCCTCAGAGCGTTTTGGACATTCCCGAAAAGGGATGTATCAATATCCACGCAAGCATTCTGCCGGCTTACCGGGGCTCTGCGCCCTATCAGTGGGCGGTGCTGGACGGCTTAAAGGAAACCGGCGTGACGGCAATGTATTTGTGCAGAAAAATGGACGCAGGAGATATCATTGATGTGGCCAAAACCCCCATTGCGCCCAACGAAACAGCAGGCGAACTTTTAGACCGTCTTGCGGTTTTAGGTGGAGAACTGCTTGCTACCACATTGAGAAAAATAGAAGATGGCACAGTAACCGCCCAAAAGCAAGTGGAGGAAGATGCCACTTATGCGCCTATGCTCAGCAAAGAAATGAGCCCTATTGATTGGACTGCCAGCGCCCAAAAGGTGCACAATCAAGTCCGGGGGCTGAATCCTTGGCCGGTAGCGACGGCAGTTTTGGCGGGTACGCGGTTTAAGATTTATGAGACAACGGTGCTGGAAGCGGTAACCGATGCCCAGCCCGGAACCATATTGGCTTTGACAAAAACCGGACTGCAGGTCGCCTGCGGTGAGGGCGCGGTGGAAATTCGCGTACTGCAGGCGGAGGGCGGCAAACGTATGACCGCGCCGGATTATTTCCGGGGGCATCCACTATGAGCGGCAGAGAGACAGCGCTGAATGTGTTGATTGCCTGTCGCACCCAAGAGGGATGGTCCAATGCCCGACTGAAAGATACCATTTTCCGTAACCGCCTTGACCGTCGGGAAGCGGCGCTTGCCACCCGGCTGTGTTACGGCGTTGTGCAAAACCGGGGCTATTTGGATTTTTATCTTGCCCAGTTACTCACCGGAAAAATTAAGGACTTGCATCCAATTATTCGGGATATTTTACATTTGGGACTGTATCAGTTAATGCAGATGGAAAAAATCCCCCAGTCCGCAGCGGTGAATGAATCTGTCACTTTGGCAAAGAAGTACTGCAAAAAGCAGAAATTTGCGCCCGGATTGGTAAACGGCGTTTTGCGAAACTATATTCGCAGCGCTGAGAAATTGAAAAAACCCACCTCTCTTGCCGACAAATACAGCCACCCCCAGGAACTGGTGGATGCTTTGCAGGCGTCTGTAGGGGAAGAGAAAATAGAGACAATTCTTCGGGCAAATAACGAGATTGCACCCCTTACTGTGCAGGTGAACACATTAAAAACCACATCGGAAGAACTGATGGGGATTTTGGAAGAAGAGGGGATTGGCGTATTAAACCATCCTTGGCTTACTGACTGCTTTATTCTCAACGGCACCGGAAATCTGGAAAATCTGCCCAGTTTCCAAAAGGGACTGTTTTACGTGCAGGACAGCGCCGCAAAGGTCAGTGTTTTATGCGCAGATTTTTCGGACTCTCATTTGCAGGTTTTGGATTGTTGCGCCGCCCCTGGCGGAAAGAGTTTTACGGCGGCTATGGCAATGAAAGGTAAGGGAGATATTTATTCTTGCGACATTCACAACCATAAAATAACGCTGCTTCAAAAAGGCGCGCAGCGGTTAGGGATATCCGGCATGACTGCCGTCTTGCAGGATGCCACACAAGAAAATCCCCAGTGGCGGGATAAAATGGATGTGGTGATTGCAGACGTACCCTGCTCCGGTTACGGTATCATCCGTAAAAAACCGGATATTCGCTATAAAAATCTGAAAGCAATGGAGGATTTACCGCAATTACAACTGGCAATTTTAGAAAACCAGTGTAAATATGTAAAACCCGGCGGCATATTGTTATATTCCACCTGCACAGTACTGCGCAGGGAAAACGAAGAGGTGGTGCAAGCATTTTTGCAAAACCACCCGCAATACTGCCCGGAACCGCTGCCGCTACCGGATGTATTTCCTAAAAACAGTAGCGGTATGTACACATTTTTGCCGGGAGAACAAGGTACCGACGGCTTTTTTGTCTGCCGTCTGCGGAGAAAATTATGAACCTGAAATCCATGACAATTCCCGAAATACAGCAGGCGCTGAAAGTAGAAAATCAGCCCTCATTTCGGGCAAAACAAATTTATACTTGGCTGCATAAAGGCGTTCGCAGTTTTGATGAGATGACAAATCTTCCCCAAAATTTGCGCAATGCGCTTTCAGAAAAGTATCCCATCTGCCCGCCGGAAGTGGTGCGTAAGCAGGAGTCAAAAGTAGACGGAACAATCAAGTATCTTTGGAAACTTTCCGACGGAAACTGCGTGGAAACCGTACTTATGCGCTATCACTACGGAAACACAGTTTGCATTTCCACAGAAGTGGGATGCCGTATGGGTTGCGCTTTTTGTGCCTCAACTTTAGGAGGAATGGTGCGGCGGTTAGAGCCTTTTGAAATGGTGGATCAAGTGCTTTTTACCCAGGTTGAATCCGGACTTCCCATTTCCCATATTGTACTTATGGGGATTGGGGAACCGTTGGATAACTATGATAATGTTTTGCGTTTTTTGGAACTGATTAACAGCGAAGACGGCATGAACATTTCTATGCGGCACATCAGCCTTTCCACTTGTGGGCTTGTGCCTATGATTGACAAGTTGGCGGAGGAGAAATTGCAAATAACCCTTTCCGTTTCTCTGCATGCCCCCAGCGATGAAATTCGCAATACCATTATGCCGGTGAACAAGGCCTATTCCACTGAGGAACTATTGCAGGCCTGCCGCCGGTACTATGCCGCAACCAATCGACGTATCTCTTTTGAATACGCAATGATTCGCGGCGTAAACGATACGGAAGAAGCGGCGCACCTTTTGCTGAAAAGACTAAAGGGGTTGCCGGCGCACTTTAATTTAATACCGCTGAACCATGTGGAGGAAAGTCCGCTAAAGCCCAGCACGAAGCAAAGTGTGGCGCGGTTTCAGCAAATTCTGGAGGATGGGGGAATAACCGCTACGGTTCGCAGAACATTGGGCGGTGATATCGATGCTTCCTGCGGACAACTGCGCAGGAAATATACCCAAGCCTCACAGGAAAGGAGAGAAGACTTATGAAATACTGGGGATTAACGGATATGGGTTGTACCCGTACACAAAATCAGGATGCCTTTGTTATGGAAAAACTGGATAAAAACACCCTTTTGTGTGTGGTATGCGACGGTATGGGCGGTGCGAAGTCCGGGAATGTAGCCAGTACATTGGCAGTGGATGTGTTCACCCAGGAAATTAAAAGCAACTGGTCTTCCGATGTGGATGAAGAACAACTGGAGCAAATGCTCCGCAGAGCCATCAAACTGACCAATTTTACCGTGTTTGACCAGGCCCAGCAATTTGATGAATTTACCGGTATGGGAACGACCCTTGTGGCAGCGATCGTAACGGGAAAAGAGGTCACCGTTGTAAACGTGGGCGACAGCCGGGCATATTACATTGACGGAATTGGAATCCAGCAAATTACAACCGACCATTCTCTGGTACAGATGATGATTTCCCGGGGAGAATTAACACCGGAACGGGCAAAGACTTATCCCGGTAAGAACTTAATTACCCGGGCAATCGGTACGGAAACAGTGGTAGAGTGTGATATATTCCGAAAGAAACTAAAAAAAGGCAGTTGCCTTCTCCTTTGCACAGACGGTCTATCAAATCAGGTAGATGAGCAGGAAATGCTCTTCGAGGTACAACACGGAGAAGAAATAGAACGGTGTTGTCAAAGATTGTTGGATATTGCCAAGCGCCGGGGTGCGCCGGACAATGTAACCAGCGTCTTAATTGCGGTTTGATATCGGGAAAGGAGTGTAAAATATGGATAAATACATAGGTCGGCTGCTGGATAATCGCTATGAAATATTAGAAGTGATTGGAACCGGTGGCATGGCAGTTGTTTATAAAGCCCGTTGCCACAGATTAAACCGTTTGGTGGCAATCAAAATACTCAAAGATGATTATTTGGAAGACGAGGATTTCCGCCGTAGATTCCACGCGGAAAGCCAGGCGGTTGCGATGTTCAGCCATCCCAATATCGTTTCTGTCTATGACGTTTCTACCTCTGTTTCTTTAGAGGCGGACTATATCGTTATGGAACTGATTGACGGGATTTCCCTGAAGCAATATATGAAAAAGAAAGGCGTGCTAAACTGGAAGGGAACACTGCACTTTGCTATTCAGATTGCAAAGGCCTTGGAACACGCCCACAGTCGCGGAATTGTGCACCGGGATATTAAGCCCCATAATGTGATGGTGCTGAAAAACGGTTCTGTCAAGGTGGCAGATTTCGGCATCGCCCGGATGATGTCCAAGGGAAATACGCTGACAAAGGAAGCGCTGGGTTCTGTGCATTACATCTCTCCCGAGCAAGCAAAGGGCGGCCGGGTAGACAGCCGTTCCGACTTATACTCTCTGGCGGTTGTGATGTACGAAATGATTACCGGCAGACCGCCTTACGACGGTGATACGCCGGTATCCGTTGCCATTCAGCACATTGATGGCGGCGCACCCATGCCCTCCACTTTGAATCCCAACATACCCGGTGGATTGGAACAGATTATCATGAAGGCCATGGCCCGGGATATTGATGATCGGTATCCCACGGCAGCGGCAATGCTGACAGATATGGATGAGTTCCGTAAAGACCCTGGTATTCTGTTCGATTATAATACGCCGCCTTTGGATGTGGTTACTAATTTACCCAAATCTCCCCTGACATTGCAAAACGGCCCGGCTACCACGGCGGAACGTGTTGCCCGGCGCAGTGGCGGTGTTGCACAAAACGGGGATATACGCCGTAAGAGCCAAGCACAAGCGGCGGCACGACGGAAACGTCAGGAAGAACAAGAAGCAAACCGCAGTAAAATGGCAACTATTGCCATTATTGCCTGCTCTTTTGTGGCAGTTGTGGCAATTATCATTTTCTTGGTGGTGCTACTCAGTGGCGGCATATCTTCCAATAAAGGAAACCTTATGGAAGTGCCGAATTTTGTAGGCGAGACATACTCGGAACTGTTAGACAATGATAAGTTTGATGTGATAAAAGATGAAGTCTACGATGAGAAAATCGAAGCAGGTACGGTTATCAGCCAAGAACCTGCCGCCGGCGAACAGGTTGTGGCAGGCACAAAGGTCGTGCTGACGGTCAGTTTAGGTCCTGCGCCCAAAGTGCTGACAATGCCGGACTTTACAGATATCACCGCAGATAAAGCCCAGAATCAATTAAAGAGTATGGGACTGAATTTTACATTCAAGATTGAAGAAGAATTCAATGAAGAAGTAAAAGAGGGCGTTGTAATCCGCACCATGCCGGATGTGGGAACAGAACTAAAGGCCAAGGACAAAATCACCATTTATGTCAGCAAAGGTGCGGAAATCAAGACCGGCGTAATGCCCAACGTTGTGGGGAAGACCCAGGAAGTGGCAGAAGACACGCTGAATAAACAGAATTTGGAACTGGTATTCAAAATTGAGGAAGTTTATGATTCCACAGTACCGAAAGGTGAAATCATCCGCACAACCCCGGAAAAGGGTGAAGACTTGAAAACCGGGCAGGAAGTAACGCTTTACATCAGCAACGGACCGCAACTTGCAAAACTGCCCAATGTTATCGGTATGGACGTGGAGACAGCGGTGAACCTAATTCAGGCTGCAGGTTTTGAAATGCCGGATATTAAGCAAGTAGAAAGCACAAAGGAAAAGGATACGGTTGTAAACCAGTCCCATAAGGGAAATACCAAAATCGATGTAAATTCCGTCATTATTTTGGAAATCTCCAAAGGACCGCAACAACCGGAAGTGATTACGAAAACCGTAACCATTGATCTGCAGGATAAATTAAGTGAAGCCGCCGCAAATGTTACTGTGACCTGCAACGGCGTGGCAGTTTTCAATGGAAATGTTGCCAAGGAAACAAAGAACATTACCATTGAAAATCAAAAAGGTTTTGGAACACTAAACTACTATGTGGACGTAGAAGGCATAGGTAGTTGGGTGCAACCGGTGGAGTTTTCTTAATGGCAAATAAAGAAATCGGCCGCATTGTGCGGACAATCAGCGGCTTTTATGATGTGAAAACGCCGACGCAAACGGTAACCTGCCGAGGTCGGGGAAGTTTGCGCCGGACAGAAATCCCCCTTGCCGGCGATATGGTGGAAATTTCCGTAGAAAAGGGGAAGGGAATGGTTGAGCGGATTCTTCCCCGAAAGAATCGGTTTGTCCGCCCGGCAATCGCCAACGTAGATGCATTGGTGGTGTTTGCCGCCAATGTAAACCCCATTACCGACCCTTTTCTCATTGACCGGGTGACAGCCATTGCCGGACAGCAGGAAGTGGATGTGTACATCTGTATTAATAAGTGTGATTTGGATCCGGCGGTGGATTTAGCGAAAATCTACCGCAATGCCGGTTTCCCGGTGATTCTTACCAGCGCGCAAACCGGTGAGGGTGTATCGCAGTTGCGAGAATTGATTCAGGGGAAATTTACCGCCTTTACCGGCAATACCGGGGTAGGAAAGAGTAGTATGCTCAATGCTTTGTGCCCGGATTTGCTGCTTCCCACTGGGGAAGTGTCAGAGAAATTAGGGCGGGGCAGACATACCACGCGCCATGTGGAACTGTTTTCGCTGGATGGAAGCACATTTGTTGCGGATACGCCGGGATTCTCCTCTTTTGACACGGAACAGATGGATGTGATACTGAAAGAGGATTTGCAGTATGCATTTCCGGATTTTGCGCCCTTTTTAGGAAAATGTCAGTTTCACGACTGTTCCCACCGCAGTGAGCCGGCGTGCGCCGTTTCTCAAGGTGTCGCCCGGGGAGAAATTGAAAAAACCCGGTATGAAAGTTATCTGCGGTTATATGAAAAATCCAGTCAGATAAAATCCTGGGAATTGAAATAAAAAAGACTTGTGATTACATCACAAGTCTTTTTTGTTTTATCCTTTTAACAATCTCTTACGAGCCAAGTTTATGGGGCCTTCGTTCATTGTGTTCATCCAGGCAAGGCTTCTGCCACAGCCGTAGGCAACACAAGATTCCGGATCATCTGCAACCGAACATTGGATGCCGGTGCGCTCTTGAATCAGCCGATCCATACCGTAGATTTGACTGCAACCGCCGGTGAGGGTAATGCCGTTGCCTGCAATGTCACCAGCCAGTTCCGGAGTGGTTTCTTCCAACAACGCGGCAACTTCCTCAACAATGGCTCTTGCAGGGCGCTGAAGGGCTTCCTGCACGTCAGAGGCGTGAATAATAATCTCTTTCGGCATACCGTTTCTGATGTCGCGACCTTTTACCTGCATACCGGCATTTTCATCCCGGGAAATAACACAACCGATTTGAATTTTAATATCCTCTGCAGTGGCTTGGCCGATAATAACACCGAAGATTCTTCGGATGTGCCGGGCAATGGCCTCGTCAAAGGCATCACCGGCAACGGGAATGGAGGAAGAGGAAGAAACGCCGTTCATAGACAAAACTGCGATATCCGTGGTACCTGCTCCGATATCAACAACCATATGCCCGTTGGGGCCGTTTAAGTCAAGGCCCGCCCCCAGTGCGGCGGCAAGCGGTTCTTCAATGAGATATACGCGCCGTGCGCCGGCTTCAATGACAGTGTTAATGACGGTACGCTCTTGAACTTCTGTAATACCACTGGGAACGCTGACAATAACTCTGGGCTTCTGGGTAAAGATAGATGCGCCGGAAGTGGCTCTGCGCAGATGGTATTCAATCATTTTTACGGCCATTTCCTGATCGGAAATAACGCCTTCCTGCATCGGACGCATAGCAACCACATTTCCCGGCGTGCGTCCGAGCATGTTTCTTGCAGCGGCACCAACCTGAATTACTTTGCCTGTATTTTTGTCAAGGGCGACAATGGCAGGTTCCCGCACCACAACGCCTTGGTCCTTTGCATATATCAGCACATTGGCAGTACCCAGGTCCAATCCCAGGTCGTTGGAAAAAAGTTGCATAGTATTCACCTATATCCTTTTTTGTTTTCCCGGGCGCTGGCAGCGACCGTGGCAAGTATCACTTCTTTTGCGCCAGCGGTTAAAAGAACTCTGGCGCATTCCGACACAGTAGAGCCGGTGGTTACAATGTCGTCAATGAGTAAAATCCGTTTTCCTTTCACTTGTTCCGCGGCGATTACCCGATATACTCCCAAAACATTGGCTCTGCGTTTGGACGCATCCAATATGGAAGATTGAGGCGGCGTATGTCGAATTTTCTTTAAAGCGGAGGTAAGAGGAACGTTTAATTCCCGGGCGACTGCGCTGGCAATTAACCGAACGTGGTCAAATCCCCGTTTCTGCTTTCTGCGGAAACTGCTGGGAACGAAAGTAAGGATGTCAAAGTCATCCATTTCATTTGATTGCAGTTTCATAGCCAACAACCGACCGTATGCATCGGCATAACTGCGGCGTCCCGAGAATTTGAAACGAAGCAGGCTTAATCGCACGCTATCCTTATAATACCACACTGCGGTCCAATGTGCAATAAAGGAAAGATTATTTTTTGGTTTTGTAAATTCCGGAACTTCTATCCGGCATTTATGGCACAAATCCGTTTCATCCCGGGAGAGAAGTTCCCGGCATAAAATGCATTTAGGGGGAAACAGTAGTGCAAGTAAGCGGTTGAACATAGATTATTTCACCTTGTTTTGCAGTCGCAGTTTTAGTCCGGTGTACCGACGTCCGATTTTGGCGTTTTGCGTCATAGCGGACACCGTTTCTTCCTGCCCAACCAAAATCAGCAGTTCTTTTGCCCGGGTAATGGCGGTATAAAGTACACTGCGGTTTAAAAGATAGGGAGAACTGTTAAACACCGATAAGATAACTGCCCGGTATTCACTGCCCTGACTTTTGTGAACCGTCATAGCAAAAGCAGGTTCCAATTCGTTTAGTTGGGCGAATTCATAAATGGCTTTTCGGTCATCAAACTCGATACACATAGTTTGACCGGGAATATCAATTTCCTGGATAACACCAACGTCACCGTTAAAGATGCCGGTACCAACGGAACTTCCGTCGGTTTTTGTCCACAAAATGTCATAGTTATTGCGAATTTGCATTACCCGGTCACCCTCCCGGAAAATCACATCGCCAAAGGTTTTCTCCCGCTTTCCCGGGGCGGCGGGGTTGAGGCGGGATTGCAGAATCCGATTTAGCGAGACGGTGCCGGCGCCACCCTTTTTAGTAGGGGAGAGCACCTGAATTTGTTCTGAAGGAATCCCCATATTTTTGGGAAGCCGGGTGGCGCAAAGTTCTTCAATCACTTTGGCTACTTCGTTTTCACTGCGGGCAGGCAAGAAGAAAAAGTCGCTCTTTACATTTTTAAGATCGGGCATCTGCCCGGCGTTTACACGGTGGGCGTTCATAACGATTAAACTCTCTTTTGCCTGACGGAAAATCTCTGTCAGCCGCACGCAGGGGATTGTGCCGCTTCTTAACATATCCGAAAAGGGAAAACCCGGCCCTACCGGCGGTAACTGATCCGGATCTCCGACTAAAATCAGACGGCAGTTTTCCGGTAAAGCATTCAGTAGGTGATAAAGAAGTCCCACATCCACCATAGACATTTCATCCACAATCACCGCATGGGCGGTCAGGGGATCGGATTCATCTTTTTGGAAAATCAGACGTCCGGTATGACGGTCAATTCCCGCACCTAACAGCCGGTGAATGGTAGAGGCGTCTTTGCCGGTTACTTCCGTAAGTCGTTTGGCGGCGCGTCCGGTAGGAGCGGCCAAAAGGAATGAAATCCCCATCTTTTCGTATAAGGCCAAAATACCGTTGATTGTGGTGGTTTTGCCGGTTCCGGGGCCACCGGTAAGGAGAAGAATCTGATTGGTGGCGGCTTGGATAATCGCCTCTTTTTGCTGCATAGAATAGGTGATTTTCATAGCCTTTTCGTTGGCAGAAATGATTTGGTTTAACTGGTTCGGAGCCGGAAGTTTTCTTTGGGAAAAGGATAATAACCGTTGGCAGTTATACCGCTCCGCCCGGTAAAGTTCCGGAAGATAACAGACCGTGATATCGGCAAGGATATCCCGGTATAGCCGATTGGTTTCGATTAACCGGGTAAGGGCTTGGGAAACGGTTTGGGTTTCCACAGTAAGCAGTTGTGCGGTAGCGGCAATCAGTTTTTCCTCTGGGAGAAAACTGTGGCCGGCACTGCGGTTGTAGTTTAGTTCAAAAATGATTCCCGCTTCAACACGGCGGGGGTCATCGCCGTCAACACCCAATTCAATGGCAAAGTGATCCACCAATCCAAAGGGCGCTTCCAGTTCTTCGTCCATTAACAAATACGGGTTATCATAAAGCATATCCACCGTGCTCTCGCCATACAGTTTGTAGGTTTTTACCGCCAATTCAGCAGGCAGATGGTGCATGGCAAAAAATTCAATCAGGTGACGTATGCCCACTTGGGTGCGAAATGCCTCGCCGATGGCCTGGGCTTTTGCGGGGGTAATACCGGAAACTTGCGCGAGTCGCTCCGGATGCCGCTCCATAACCAAAAGGGTTTCTTCTCCGAATCGGTCAACGATTCGGGCGGCGGTTTTTGGCCCAATCCCTTTGATTACCCGGCTGGAAAGATAGGCAAGAATTTCTGTGGTACTTTGGGGCATAATCCGCTCTAAAAATTCCGCTTCAAACTGTTTGCCGTAATGGCTGTGGCTGCTCCATTTTCCGGTGACCAGCAGTTGTTCACCGATAATAGGCAGAGGAATTGTGCCCACAACCGTAACGGTTTCGTCACCACCGCAGCGTACGCGCAGGACGCTGTATCCGTTTTCATAATTTTGATATACAACAGCCGCAATTGTGCCTTGTAGGATTTCCGGTTCTTGCGCCATATCCACGGTTTCCTTTCTGTCCTGTCAGACGTTTTTGACAGATATAGTTTACTACATTTTGTGGAAATAGGGAAGTGCTTTTACAAAAAAATCCGAAGTACATTTCACTGTACTTCGGATTTTATTACTGAAATTCTTTTCCGCCAATGAAGACCTTTACCGGTGTGAGATTTTCATCCAGTACAAGGAAATCTGCATCATACCCAACTTCAATTTTACCCTTGGATATGTTCAAATAAGCGGCTGGAGTTTCACTTGCCATACGGAAGGCATCTTCTTTGGGAATACCAAAGGAGATTGCATTTTTTACGCAGTCCATCAGTGTGGCAACACTACCGGCCAAAGTGCCATCTTCAAGCCGGGCCTGCTTGTCTTCAACTGTAACAGACAAGCCACCAAATCGTATTTGCCACTATGCAGACCACAGGCACGCATAGAGTCGCTAATAAGAATCAGTCACTGAGGGCCGAAAACTTTATATAACATTCGCACCACAGCAGGATGAACATGAAGACCGTCGCAAATCACTTGCGCATAAATGTTTTTGTCCATCGCGGCGCCGATAACCCCCGGGGTTCTGTGGTGCAGAGGTGCCATACCGGCATAAATCCGGGAGAGGTCTTCCGGTTGATTGTCCATGGCATCCACGCCCATACATCCGTGGGTGTGAATGTCAATAAGTCCCGGGAAAACTTCTTGTTCTTTCAAGTCAATTCCGTCGCCCGAAATTTTGCCAATTTTACAGAATTTTCCTTCTTCTACGGTAAAGTCCATAATTTTACCGTAAATCTTGGCGTTTTTATAAATCGTTTATCCCATACGACAATCCCCCGGAATTTGTACACTATGG
>JAZOXE010000065.1:0-1489 GCA_045659525.1 Faecousia sp.
TTTTCAAGACAAGTATGAAAACATTGACCGCGCGTTGTCTAACGCCATTACATCCATTAACCAAAAAACCAATACTTCCATAACAGTATTGGAAGCCGAAAAAAATCAAATTCTTAACGCAATCATTGCCGCACGTGAAGGTGCGGTATCGGAAATTAACACGGAAGCAACCGCGGCGCTTGCGCGAATTACCGCGCTTGTGGAAGATTTACCAGACGATACCGAAGCACTTTTGACCGATTTGGAATATGTGAAAACTGTACTAACTGAAATTAATACAGTTATTGGGGGAGAACCCGCGACGCCTGTCCCCTATATGCAGGGGAGCGAAGGAAAGAGCATCAACGCCAACACAGGCGCGGAAGTGACTTCTTCAACCTATAACGACACAGATTATATTGATATTTCCCCGTATGTTGCCATTACGTATACCAAATTGGGCATTACAGGAACAAGCATCACGGCGGGAATTGCGTTCTATGACACGGATAAAACATATATTTCCGGGGTTGTGGGACTAAAGCAACAGGCAACAAGCGGGTATGTCATTGATACTTCCCTTATCCCCCCGGGCGCTAAATATATGCGCGCAACGATGTTTGCAGATACAGCGGAACGGGGTTTTCTTGCGATTTTCGGTTTTTCCTACATTTCCACGGATTCGGCGGCGAATTTGGAAGAATTAAGCAAAATAACCCTGCCCCCTGTATTGATTGCGCAGGGCGGTATTACTGGAACAAATGGCAATAACACCACGGGCGATAATAGGGTGAGAACCCCCCGACAAGTCCACAAATCCGTTAGGCGGGTGGTTTGCGAAACGGGGTATTCAGTTGCGGCATTTGCGTATGATGCAACCGCGCAAAATGAATATAAAGGAAGGATTCTTGACGGCGGCGATATTTCTAAATTTTCCGATTCTTCCCATACTTTGGGCTGGTTTGCCTCCCTTGATTTGTGGGCGCTCAAAACACTATGGCCCAATTATATTTGGCGGTTGGTGTTCCGGAAAAATGATGACGCGGAAATCACCCCCGTGACACTGGCCCCACATGTTACGTATTATTACGATACAGAGCGGGGAAGCGGGGTAATTTATCCAACTGTCAGAATACCCGAAACGACAGCGGATGTTTATACGTTATATGACGCATTTGTAACGGCTGGCATTGCTTCCCGCACATCTATTGCAACCGTACAGGGCTTGCCAATTTACAAATATACGTTTTCGGCAGTCAATGGGTATATGGACGGATCGGATTATGATATAATCGACGGTCAGAGCATTTACCAGAAACGCAAAATCCTGCTAACGTCAGGCATGCACGGGGACGAGAAAAGCTCTGTTACGGGGCTGTATGAATTTATCGTGAATGTTGTGGACAATCCCGAATTTTCCACCCTGCTAACAATGGCCGATTTTGTTGTTATTCCCGTATGTAACCCGACAGGATACAACGCCGACAGCCGCCTAAACTATCAAGGCAAA
>JAZOXE010000066.1:0-10164 GCA_045659525.1 Faecousia sp.
TGGAAAAGGATGCCGGTATTATGGATAGAATTTAATTTACAAAGGAGTTTTTATAATGGAAAAGAAATTGGTTTATACCGGTAAAACAAAGGATGTATTTGCACTGAATAACGGCAACTATCTTTTGAAATTCAAGGATGATTGCACCGGAAAAGACGGCGTATTCGATCCCGGCGAAAATGCAGTGGGCCTGACCATTGACGGTGTCGGCGATGTGAACTTGCGTATGTCCATTTATTTCTACGAAAAAATCAATACCGCTGGCATTCGTACTCATTTTGTAAAAGCGAACTTAAATGACACAACTATGGAAGTACTTCCTGCAAAAGTGTTTGGCAAAGGTTTGGAAGTTATTTGCCGTTATAAGGCTGTGGGTTCTTTCCTGCGCCGCTATTCTGACTACATTGAAGAAGGCGCCGACCTTCCTGAATACGTTGAGATGACCTTTAAGAACGATGAGAAAGGTGATCCTCTTGTCACAAAGGAAGGTCTTGTTGCATTGGGGGTTATGACTTCCGCGCAATATGACGATATGGTTGCCATGACCCAGGCCATTACAAGAATCGTAGCCGATGATCTGAAAGAAAAGGGTATGGATATGTACGATATCAAGTTTGAGTTTGGTTATGATTCCCAAGGCAATGTAATGCTTATCGATGAGATTGCTTCCGGCAATATGCGTGTATATAAGGGCGGCAAATACATTGATCCCATGACCTTGAGTAAACTGTTCTTCGCATAAATTTGTCCGGAAGGAGGAACCCCTATGGGAGGCTTTTTTGGTGCAATATCCCACCGGGATTGCGTGTTGGATATTTTCTTTGGCGTTGACTACCATTCTCACCTTGGTAACCGCCAGGGCGGTATGGCAGTGTACGATCGTGAGAAAGGATTCCAAAGACAGATTCACAGTATAGAAAATTCGCCTTTCCGCACAAAGTTTGAAGGTGATTTGCATAAATTTCAGGGCACAAGCGGTATTGGTTGTATCAGTGATACGCATCCTCAACCGCTGCTTGTCCGCTCCCATTTGGGAATGTACGCAATTTCCTTTGTGGGAATTATTAACAATGCAGATGAGTTGGTTGAAACCTATTTTTCTGACCATAGACACCAATTTATGGCAATGTCTTCCGGTGCAATTAACTCAACAGAACTGATATCTGCGCTTATTAACCTCAAAGACAGTTTGGTAGAAGGCATCCATTATGCGCAAAAACTGATTGACGGTTCTGCTACGGTGTTGATTTTAACTGAGGATTCCATCATTGCCGCCCGTGACCGACTGGGTAGACTCCCGGTATTGGTGGGAAAAGGGGAAGACGGTAGTTGTGTTTCCTTTGAATCTTTTGCTTATCGCAAATTGGGCTATGAAGATTATTACGAGTTGGGCCCGGGCGAAATCATTAAATTAACTGCCGACGATATGGAAGTGTTGCAACCGGCAGGTAGTGAAATGAAGATGTGCGCCTTTTTGTGGACCTATTACGGCTATCCCAATTCCACTTATGAAGGCAGAAATGTTGAAGTTATGCGCTGTCGCAACGGCGAAATTATGGCAAAACTGGAACAGGAAAGAGGTACATTACCGGATGTAGACTATGTGGCCGGCGTTCCGGATACCGGTGTACCCCATGCCATCGGCTATGCAAACCAAAGTCATAAGACATTTGCTCGCCCCTTTGTAAAATATACACCTACTTGGCCCCGTTCTTTTACGCCGGTCAATCAGGAAGTGCGGAATCAGGTTGCCAAAATGAAGCAGATTCCCGTTAAGGAATTGATTGAAGGAAAGAAATTGCTGTTTGTGGACGATTCCATTGTTCGGGGCACACAGTTGCGGGAAACGGTAGAGTTTTTATATGAAAGTGGCGCGAAAGAAGTGCATATGCGTTCTGCCTGCCCGCCGGTATTTCATGCTTGTAAGTACTTGAACTTCTCTCGCAGTAATTCTTCTATGGAACTGATTGCCCGAAAGACCATTCATGAACTGGAAGGTGAAGACGCAGATAAGTTCATTGAAGAGTATGCAGAATCCACTACGGAAAGAGGCAAGTGCTTGGCAAAAGCAATCTGTGAGAAGTTAGGCTTTGACTCTTTGGTATATCAGTCTTTAGATGGCTTGCTGGAAGCCATAGGTATTGATAAAGAAAAGATTTGTACTTATTGCTGGAATGGAAAGGGATAATAGGAGGAACTCCAATGATTGAAAAAAGTTATTCGGAAAGTTATGCCGCTGCCGGCGTGGACATTACTGCCGGTTATAAATCTGTGGAACTGATGAAAAAGCACATTGCCCGGACCAAAAACGAAGGTTGTTTAGATGATGTAGGTGGCTTTGGCGGTTGCTTTGGATTGAATCTTGCCGGAATGGAAGAGCCGGTTTTGGTATCCGGTACTGACGGCTGTGGCACAAAGGTAAAACTGGCAATCCTTATGGACAAGCATGATACCATTGGTATTGATGCTGTTGCTATGTGCGTAAATGACATCATTTGTTGCGGCGCAAAACCTCTGTTTTTCCTTGACTACATTGCCTGCGGTAAAAACTATCCGGAGAAGATAGCCTCCATTGTTGGCGGTGTTGCAGAAGGCTGCGTTCAGTCCGGATGCGCCTTAATCGGTGGCGAAACGGCAGAGCATCCTGGCATGATGCCGGTTGATGAATATGATCTTGCGGGTTTCAGCGTTGGCGTGGTAGATAAGAAGAAAATTATTGATAATAGCCGTATGGCAGAGGGTGATGTGGTGATTGCGCTGGCATCTACCGGTATACACTCCAACGGTTTCTCTCTTTGCCGGAAAGTGTTTGATATTGATAACAACAACCCGGATTTATATGTTCCCAGAGAGGAACTAAACGGAAAATCCGTGGCTGAGGCGCTGTTGGTGCCTACGCGGATATATGTTAAGTCCATTCTTGCACTGCTGGAAGAAGTAGATGTAAAGGGTATTTCCCATATCACCGGCGGTGGATTCTATGAGAATATTCCTCGTTCTATTCCGGACGGTTTGGGCGCAGTGATTGATCGGAGCGCAGTTCGCGTGCTCCCCATTTTTGATTTGATTGCGAAAACCGGTAACATTCCGGAGCGGGATATGTTTAACACCTACAATATGGGCGTTGGTATGAGTGTTATTGTAAAAGCCGATGAAGTGGAAAAAGCACTGTCGATTTTACAGGCGAACGGAGAAACGGCCTATGTGATTGGAAAAATTGTATCCTCCAATGAAAAAATTACAATTTCCTGATAGGGGTTACTTATGATAAATGCAAGAATTGCAGTTTTGGTGTCCGGAGGCGGAACGAATTTGCAGGCGCTGATCGACGCGCAAAATAGCGGGATAATTCAAAACGGTGAGATTGTTTTGGTTGTCTCCAATAATCAAGATGCTTTTGCTCTGACAAGAGCGAAAAATGCAGGAATCCCTACGGAAATTGTCTTAAAAAAGGAACTGGGAAGCCAGGAAGCCTTCGAAAATCGATTACTTGCAATCTTAAAAGAAAATGCAATCGATTTGATTGTGTTGGCAGGCTTTATGTCCATTCTTTCGGAAGGATTTACTTCCTGCTATGAAAAGCAAATTCTGAACGTACATCCGTCATTAATTCCTGCTTTTTGCGGAGAGGGTTTTTACGGGTTGCGGGTGCACCAAGCGGCGCTTGACTACGGCGTAAAGGTAACCGGTGCAACTGTGCACTTTGTAAATGAAATTCCCGATGGTGGAGAAATCATCTTGCAAAAAGCGGTGTCTGTTTTAGAAAATGACACGCCGGAAACGTTACAAAAACGAGTAATGGAAGAAGCCGAATGGAAAATTCTTCCGCAGGCAGTAGAACTTGTTTGCAAAAATATGTTAAGTAGATAAAGGGGAATGTCTTATGAATGTTTATGAAACCGGCTCTTTAAAAGAAAAACTCTCCACCAATGCATATCCCGGTCGGGGTATTGTGCTGGGGGTTACTCCCAATGGTGAAAACGCAGTGGCAGCCTACTTTATTATGGGACGCAGCGTAAACAGCCGTAACCGCGTGTTTGTGCAGGAGCCGGACGGTATCCGCACCCAGGCTTACGATCCCAGTTTGATGAAAGACCCCCATTTGATTATTTATCATCCTGTGCGGGAATGTGGCGCCGGTCTAATCGTTACCAACGGTGATCAAACTGATACGGTTTGGGAATACTTGGCAAATGGAGAAAGTTGGGAGAGCGCTCTTCGCACCAGAATGTTTGAAGATGACGGTCCTAACTGGACACCCAGAATCTCCGGCATTATTTCCAAAGAGGGCAGTTATAAGATGTCCATTTTGAAGGCTGCAGATCCGGAGGGCAACGCTTGCGCACGGTTTTTCTATGAATATCCGGCCACTGCCGGTTTGGGACATTTCCTTCATACATACGTCTGTGATGGCAATCCGGTAATTCCCACGTTTCAGGGTGAACCGGAGCGGGTGGAAATGGATGATGACATTGAGACATTTACCAATATGCTGTGGGAGAATTTGAATCCTGACAACAAAATTTCTCTGTTTGTTCGTTATACAAACCGAGCCACAGGTGAATACACCCAGAAAATAATTAACAAGCATCTATAAGGAGAGATAGAAATGAAAGAATTTGAATTGAAATACGGTTGTAACCCCAACCAAAAACCCGCAAAAATCTATATGCACGATGGAAGTGATCTTCCCATTGAGATTCTCTCCGGAAGACCCGGTTTTATTAACTTTTTGGACGCATTCAACTCCTGGCAGTTGGTTAAAGAATTGAAAGAAGCGCTGGGTATGCCAGCGGTTACCTCCTTTAAGCACGTTAGCCCTACATCCGCCGCAGTTGGCCTGCCCCTCTCTGAAAAACTGAAGAAAGCCTGCTTTGTCGATGACATTGAAGGTTTGGACGATTCCCCCCTTGCTTGCGCATATGCAAGAGCAAGAGGCGCAGACAGAATGTGTTCTTTCGGTGACTGGGTTGCTCTTTCTGAAGTTTGCGATGCAACCACTGCAAAAATGATTCAGCGGGAAGTTTCCGATGGCGTAATTGCTCCGGGATATACCGATGAAGCCTTGGCAATTTTGAAATCGAAGCGTAAAGGCAACTACAACATTGTTAAAATTGACCCGGATTATGTACCGGAGGAAGCAGAACACAAGCAGGTGTTCGGTATCACATTCCAGCAGGGACGCAATAACTTTAAGATTGATAAAGAACTGCTGAAAAATGTTGTTACAGATAAAAAGGAATTGCCGGAAGAAGCCGTACGGGATTTGATTGTTGCGCTTATCACGCTGAAGTATACCCAATCCAACTCTGTTTGCTTTGCCGTTGACGGTCAGGCCATCGGTGTCGGTGCCGGTCAGCAGTCCCGTGTGCACTGCACAAGACTTGCCGGTTCCAAGGCGGACACATGGTTCCTGCGTCAGCACGATAAGGTTTTAAATCTGCCCTTTAAGGCGGACATTGCCCGCCCCACCCGCGACAATGTAATTGACGGCTATATTAACCAAAACGAAGAAGACGTATGCGCTGACGGCATTTGGCAGAATTACTTCACTTCTCAACCTGCGCCTTTGACGGCAGAGGAGAAGAAAGCATATCTGTCCGGAATTCGCGGTGTTTCAGTTGGATCCGACGCATTCTTCCCCTTCAGTGATAACATTGAACGCGCTTACCGTAGCGGTGTTAACTATATTGCAGAGCCCGGCGGTTCTATTCGCGATGACCAGGTAATTGCCTGCTGTAACGAACATGATATCACAATGGCATTTACCGGTATGCGTTTGTTCCACCATTAAGGGAGGACACAATGAAGATAATGGTTGTCGGTGGTGGCGGCAGAGAGCACGCCATCATCAAGAAACTGAAAGAGAATCCTTTGGTAACGGAAATTTTTGCTCTGCCGGGTAATGGCGGAATTGCAAAAGATGCTACCTGCGTTGCAATCGGCGCAACGGATATTGACAAGATTGTGGCGTTTGCGGTGGAAACCGGGGTTGATTATGCAGTTGTTGCGCCGGATGATCCTTTGGTGCTGGGTTGCGTGGATGCTCTGGAAGAAAAGGGGATTGCCTGTTTCGGTCCGAGAGCCAATGCGGCAATTATTGAGGGCAGTAAAGTTTTCTCAAAGAATCTGATGAAAAAGTATCATATTCCCACTGCCGCTTACGAGGTCTTTACAGATATGGATTCGGCGCTGAAGTATTTGGAAACTGCGCCGATACCTACAGTTATCAAAGCGGACGGTCTTGCCTTGGGAAAGGGCGTTATCATTGCCCAGACGCGGCAGGAAGCATACGACGCTGTGCGCTCTATGATGTCGGATAAAGTTTTCGGCAATAGCGGTGATCAAATCGTAATTGAAGAGTTTCTTACCGGTCCGGAGGTGTCTGTTCTTTCCTTTACTGACGGTAAAGTAGTCGTGCCTATGATTTCCTCTATGGACCATAAACGGGCAGGGGATAATGATACCGGGTTAAATACCGGCGGTATGGGCACCGTTGCTCCCAACCCCTACTATACCGATGAAATTGCAAAGCGCTGCATGGAAGAAATCTTCCTACCTACGGTTGCGGCAATGAATAGTGAAGGACGTACATTTAAAGGATGCCTGTATTTTGGCTTAATGCTGACAAAAGACGGTCCAAAAGTGATTGAATATAACTGCCGTTTTGGTGATCCGGAAACCCAAGTCGTACTTCCGCTTTTGGAAAGCGATTTGCTGACGGTAATGCAGGCAACAACGAATGGCACATTAAGTGAAATTGAAGTAAAATTCGCAAAAAAGAATGCCTGCTGTGTTATTATGGCATCGGAAGGTTATCCCACCGCCTATCAAAAAGGATTTCCTATTACCGTGCCCGAAGAAATCTGGGATAAAGTGTATGTTGCCGGCGCAAAGCAGGAAAACGGTCAACTGCTGACAAACGGTGGCCGTGTGCTGGGTGCAACATGTGTTGCGGATAGTTTGGAAAATGCAATTTCCGGCGCTTACAAACTGGTAGAAACCATTTCCTTTGAAAATGCATATTTCCGCCACGATATTGGCAAAAAGGCGCTCAATGCCGGGAGGAATTAAGTTGGTATATAGAGTATTTGTTGAAAAGAAACCGGGACTGGATAACGAGGCCAGAGCCTTGTTGAGTGATGCGAAAAACCTTTTGGGTATCCGTAATCTGGAGAAAGTCCGTTTGCTGAACTGCTATGATGCGGAAAATATAACGGAGGAACTGTTTTCTTATGCAATTACTACGGTTTTCTCCGAACCGCAGTTGGATATTGCTACCCGGGAGTGTGATTTGGCCGGCGCAACCGTGTTTGCTGTGGAGTATTTGCCCGGACAGTTTGACCAGCGGGCAGATTCTGCCGCTCAGTGTATTCAGATCATTTCCCAGGGTGAACGACCCTTGGTGCACTCTGCAAAAGTCTACGGTTTGTATGGGGATTTAACTCCGGATGAAATTTCTGCTATTAAAAAGTATGTTATTAACCCGGTGGAAGCAAGAGAAGCAGACCTGAAAAAACCGGAAACATTAAAGGTTAACTATGCTGTTCCCACCCAAGTGCAAATCTTAAAAGGCTTTACAGATTTGGACAAAAACGGCTTGCGTGATTTTATTAAAGAATACGGCCTTGCTATGGATGAGGCGGATATTAAGTTCTGTCAGGATTATTTTAAGACGGAAGAGAGAAACCCCACAATTACGGAAATCCGAATGATTGATACTTATTGGTCTGACCATTGCCGTCACACCACTTTTGGCACGATCATCGATAACGTTACCTTTGAAGATTCCCTTTTACAAAAGGCTTTTCAGCGATATTTGGATGTACGTAATGAGTTAGGTCGTACGAAGCCCATTTGTCTTATGGATTTGGCAACCGTTGCGGTAAAATATCTCAAAGTGAATGGGAAACTTCCTAAATTGGATGAAAGTGAAGAAATCAATGCTTGTACTGTAAAAATCAATGTGGACGTGGATGGTAAATCCGAGCCTTGGCTTTTACTGTTTAAGAATGAAACTCACAACCATCCTACAGAGATCGAACCCTTTGGCGGCGCGGCTACCTGTATCGGCGGAGCGGTCCGCGATCCTCTGTCCGGCCGTAGTTATGTGTACGGCGCAATGCGTGTTACTGGCGCGGCAGACCCTTTAAAACCGGTCAGTGAGACAATTAAGGGAAAACTGCCCCAAAGAAAGATTGTGACAACGGCTGCCGCAGGTTACTCTTCCTACGGTAACCAGATAGGATTGGCAACGGGCATTGTTGATGAAATCTATCACCCCGGTTATGCTGCAAAACGTATGGAAATTGGTGCAGTTATAGCAGCGGCGCCGGCAGAAAATGTACGGCGTGAAGTACCTGCGCCCGGCGATGTGGTAATTCTTCTTGGCGGATCCACCGGCCGCGACGGTTGCGGTGGCGCAACCGGTTCTTCCAAATCTCACACAGTTGAGTCTTTGGAAAGTTGCGGTGCGGAAGTACAAAAAGGTAACGCTCCCGAGGAGAGAAAACTGCAGAGACTGTTCCGTAATCCTGCTGCATCCCGATTGATTAAACGCTGTAATGACTTTGGTGCCGGCGGTGTATCGGTTGCAATCGGCGAGTTGGCAGACGGTCTGGTTATTGACTTAAATGCTGTTCCTAAGAAGTACGAAGGCCTTGACGGAACAGAACTGGCAATTTCCGAATCTCAGGAGCGTATGGCAGTTGTGGTGGAAAGCAAAGATGTGGATGCGTTCCTTAATTTGGCATCTGAAGAGAATTTGCAGGCTTGCCCGGTGGCCAAGGTAACCCAAACACCGCGTTTGGTTATGCACTGGAACGGAAACACGATTTGCGATATCAGCCGAGAATTCTTAAATTCCAACGGCGCTGAAAAGCATATTGATGTAGCACCCCGGAAACCGGAAATCGTCAAAAAGGAAATCAGTGGTACCTTTACAGAAAATTATAAGAAATTGGCGGCTGATTTGAACATCTGCTCCAAGCGCGGACTTTCCGAACGTTTTGACTCCACCATCGGCGCAGGAACGGTGCTGATGCCCTTCGGCGGCAAACATCAACTTACCCCTATTCAGGCAATGGTACAAAAGATTTCCGTCGAGAAAAAACACACCGATGATTGCTCCTTTATGTCGTGGGGCTATAACCCGTTCATTACAGAACAGAGTCCTTACCACGGCGCATACTTGGCAGTTGTGGAATCTGTGGCAAAACTGATTGCTTCCGGCGCAGAATTTGAAGACGTTTACCTGACATTCCAGGAGTATTTTGAACGCCTTGGACGTGACGCAAAGCGGTGGGGAAAACCCCTTGCAGCGCTGCTGGGTGCCTTTGAGGCTCAGTTAGAGTTGGGCATTGGCGCTATTGGCGGTAAGGATTCTATGTCCGGTAGTTTTGAAAATCTGGATGTACCGCCTACCTTGGTTTCTTTTGCAGTTACAACCGGAAAGGTGCAGGAAGTTGTATCTCCTGAACTGAAGGCAGAAGGACATACTCTGTGCCTGCTGCAGCCGGAATACGACGAGAACGGGCTGCCTGTTACAGAGTCTCTGATCAACCTGTTTAATAAAGTGACCCAACTTCTCCGTTCCGGAAAGGCTGTCAGCGCCTATACCCCCGGCTTGGGCGGTGTAGCTGAAGCGGTAATGAAAATGGCGTTTGGTAACGGTATTGGTGTTAAGTTTAACCCCCAATGTAGCGTTTCCGATCTCTTTGATTATCGTTATGGCGCATTCCTTTTGGAAATGTCAGATGGCGCAGAAGGTACAGTTATCGGTGAAACGGTTGCTGATGAATCACTGATCTATGGCAGTGAATGTTTATCCCTTGAAGAATTACTCTTTGCCTATGAGGATAAACTGGAAAGCGTTTATTCCTGCAACATTCCTGATAGTAAAACACCGGTTAAAAACTTTACTTATGAAGCAAAAAATTGGGCAAGCCCTGCAATAAAGGTTGCAAAGCCTAAAGTTTTGATTCCGGCATTCCCCGGAACGAACTGCGAGTATGATTCAGCAAAGGCAGTACGGGATGCAGGCGCTGAACCGGAAATCATTGTAATCAACAATCTATCTGCAGACGGAATAGCAAGGAGCGTTGAGCGGTTTGCAGAAGAATTGAAGACAGCGCAGATGGTGTTTGTTCCCGGTGGTTTCTCCGG
>JAZOXE010000067.1:0-6616 GCA_045659525.1 Faecousia sp.
TACATCTGCCAAGAAGTGCATTTCAATTTTTACAAGGCCATCGCCGCAACAGGCCTCACAGCGCCCTCCTTTTACGTTGAAAGAGAAACGCCCAGGTCCGTAGCCTCGCATTTTTGCATCGGTTGTGGACGCAAACAAATCACGGATGTCATTGAAAAGTCCGGTATAGGTTGCAGGATTTGACCGAGGTGTTCTGCCGATTGGGCTTTGGTCAATATCAATTACTTTGTCCAAATGCTCAAGCCCACTGATACAACGGCATACACCGGGGCGTGTACGGGCGTGATTCAGTTTCCCAAGTAAGGTTTTATTCAGGACTTCTCCCACTAAACTGGACTTACCGGAGCCGGAAACACCAGTCACACAGGAAAGTGTACCCAACGGAATCGAAACATCGATATCTTTCAAGTTATTTTCCGATGCGCCGGACACCGTAAGATATTCCCCTGAGCCTTTTCTTCTTTTAACTGGAATAGGAATTTTCTTTACGCCAGATAAATATTGCCCGGTAACGGATTTCGGTTCTGCTTCAATATCCTTCACAGAACCGATGGCAACTATTTCACCGCCGTGACTGCCGGCTCCAGGACCAACATCTACAATATAATCTGCCGTCCGAATGGTATCCTCATCGTGCTCTACCACAATCAGTGTATTTCCTAAATCGCGCAGTCGTTTCAGTGTTAACAAAAGTTTATCATTGTCTCTTTGGTGAAGACCGATAGAGGGTTCATGGAGAATATAGAGAACGCCCATTAAAGAAGAACCAATTTGGGTTGCCAACCTAATTCTTTGACTTTCACCACCAGACAGCGTAGAGGCCGCCCGTGACAAAGTAAGATATTGCAGACCGACATCCACAAGAAACTGCAACCGCCCCTTAATTTCTCTGACAATCTGTTGTGCTACCATTGCTATATTTCCTTGCAGATTAAGACTGTCTATAAACTCCAATTCCTGACGGATGCTCATACGGCAAAAGTCCATAATACCTATGCCACCTACCGTAACTGCCGATGCGATTTCGGAGAGTCGGTTGCCTTTACATCTTGGACAAGGCGCAGTTGTCATACATTCTTCTAATTCTTTTCGCGCGGCATCGGATTGGGTTTCCCGAAACCGTCGACTAATATTATTGAGTATACCCTCAAAGGGTTGCTCAAGTGTGCCCATACCGTTACCGCGGTTATAGGACATCTTCAGTTTTTCACCCTTTGTCCCGTATAAAACAACATCCAGTGCATCTCTTGACAACGTGCTAACCGGATCTGTAAGAGAAAAGTGATATTTCTGCGCCAACGCCTCAAAATACATTCTAAAAATTGAGTCTGTGCGAGCATTGCTCCAGCCGGAGGCCTGAATTGCACCGTCAAATATTGATTTTGTCTTATCCGGAATAACCAAATCTTCATCAGCAATCAACTGAAAACCAAGACCTGTGCAGTCAGGGCAAGCGCCATTGGGATTGTTGAAAGAAAACATTCTGGGTTCCAGTTCTGAAAGACTGATTCCGCAATCTTCACAAGCGTAATTCTGGGAAAAATTCAGTTCTTCCCCGGTTTCTGACAACTGTATGGTAACCAGTCCACCGGAATGGGCACAAGCCGTCTCCACAGAGTCCGCAATACGGCGTCTTTGACCATCACGAATAATTAGCCGATCAACTACAAGTTCAACTGTATGTTTCTTGTTCTTTTCGCAGGGTATAGTTTCATTTAAATCATATAAAATACCGTCGACACGGACCCGAACAAAACCGGATTTTCTTGCATCTTCAAACACCTTATGGTGTTCACCCTTTTTACCGCGAATAATAGGAGATAAAATAATGAATTTTACGCCTTCGCCTAACTGCATAATTTGGTCTACTATCTGATCAACCGTCTGCCGGGAAATTTCCTTTCCGCATTTTGGGCAGTGGGGTATACCAACCCGCGCCCAAAGCAAGCGAAGATAGTCGTAGATTTCTGTAACCGTGCCAACAGTGGACCGTGGGTTTTTGGAGGTAGTTTTCTGGTCTATTGAAATTGCGGGAGAAAGACCATCAATAGAATCAACGTCCGGCTTGTCCATCTGTCCTAAAAACTGTCGGGCATAGGAACTTAAACTCTCAACATATCTGCGTTGTCCTTCTGCATAAATCGTATCGAAGGCAAGGCTGGATTTTCCGGAACCAGAAAGTCCGGTAAAAACAACCAATTTATTTCTTGGTATAGTTAAATCAACGTTTTTGAGATTATTTTCCCGAGCACCTTTGATTTTTATCATATCGTTCATAGACCGATCACCGCCTTTTTATTCTATTTATTATAACATAGCATTCCCCGCTTCACAACATAAAAATGCATACAAATCCTTTGCTCTGCATTATTTCTTTCTAATATCGCAAAACATTTATAAAATGGTAAAAAAAGAAAGAAATTTTTGGCAAAATTACCATATGACATTTGCAAATTTTGTGTTATAATTAAAATAACAGTCAGATATGGAAGGATGTGATCGGATGTTTCAGGTGGGAGAAAATGTTTTCTATGGCGTTCATGGTGTTTGTGAAATTACGGCTATTGAAAAGCAGAAAGTATCTATGCAAATTGCTGAATACTACGTATTAAAGCCGTTGAATGCCTCTGATACACGTTTTTTTGTTCCGGTAAAAAATGAACTTGCCGTTAAAAAAATGCATCCGCTGATACATAAAGATGAACTATCTTCGCTCCTAAAGGCATCATACAAAGATGTATGGATTAAAGACGAAAATCAAAGAAAACAACGATACAAAGAATTGATTGTATCCTCTGACCGATATGCGATTTACAATATGGTCTGCACCATTGACCGAAAAAAGAAATTGCCGGCAGAGGTTGGCAAAAAAATACATCAATGCGATGAAAACTTCTTAAAAGACGCAATGAAATTGCTTGTATCAGAGGTTTGCATTGTTATGGATCTATCTCCGGAAGATGCAGAAAAATTAATTCTAAACTCATTAAAATAATAATCACCGGAACTTTTGTTCCGGTGATTATTATTTTATCATTATTTAATAACGCGCACACGTAAAACACCTTCAATTTTTTTCAGGTCTTCTACTGCCTCGCCGGAAGCGGGTGTATCCAAATCCAGCATCGTATAAGCATATTCTCCTTTGCTTCGGTTCACCATATCAGAGATGTTGATTCCGTCTTCACCCATAACAGTAGTAAAACGTCCCAAGGAATTAGGAATATTTTTATGCAGAATTGCAATACGACCTGCTTTTGTGCAAATGCCCATATCACAGTTGGGAAAATTCACAGAGTTGATAATATTACCATTTTCAAGATAGTTCATTACCTGCTTAACTGCCATCTGCGCACAGTTATCTTCCGATTCCTCGGTGGAAGCACCTAAGTGAGGAATGGCAATCACGCCTTCCATATTTGCGGTTTTATCGTTCGGAAAATCGGTAATATAGCGCTTCACCTTTCCGGATTTCAGCGCCTGCTCCATTGCATCGTCATCCACCAGCAAATCCCGGGCAAAGTTCAAAATAATTACGCCATCCTTCATTTTTTCGATACATTCTTTATTAATCATTTTCTTAGTATCGTCCAAAAGCGGAACGTGTAAGGAGATAATGTCGCAATTTTCGTAGATTTCTTCTCTTGTCTTTACCCGTACGATATTGCTGTCCAAATGCCATGCCGCATCAATGGAAATAAAGGGATCACAGCCATAAACTTCCATGCCCAACTTAATCGCAGCATTGGCAAGCGGGCCGCCGATGGCGCCTAATCCGATAACACCCAGCCGTTTGTTCCGAATTTCGTGACCGGCAAATTTAGACTTGCCTTTTTCTACTTTCTTCGAAATATCGCCTTGGTCTCTGATAGTCTGAACCCATTTAATGCCACCGACAACATCGCGGCTACCAAGTAACATACCGCACAGAGAAAGTTCTACAACGCCGTTTGCATTCGCGCCAGGCGTATTAAACACAACGATGCCCTCTTCTGCGCAACGGTCAAGGGGAATGTTATTCACACCGGCGCCTGCACGGGCTACTGCTAAAAGGTTGCCGCCGAACTCCACATCGTGCATCGCGGCGCTACGCACCATGATTGCATCTGCTTGCTTAAGTTCTTCTGTTTTTTTGTACGCATCACTCCAAAGTGATGTTCCTTTCGGAGAGATGGGGTTTAAGTAATGTATCTGATACATAATTATGCTCCTTAACTATGTGCCTTTTCAAAGGCTTCCATAAATGCAACCAGTTTCTTTACACCTTCTAAAGGCATAGCGTTATAAATGCTTGCTCGCATACCGCCAACGGTACGGTGACCCTTCAGATTAACAAAACCGGCAGCAGTTGCTTCCTTTACAAACAACGCATCCAGTTCATCATTACCGGTAACAAACGGTACGTTCATCAAAGAGCGGTCCTTTTTCTCAACGGTTCCCTTAAAGAGTTTACTCTTGTCAAGAAAATCATAAAGCACTGCTGCTTTTTCTTCGTTGCGCTTTTTCATAGCCTCTAAGCCGCCCATTTTTTTGAGCCATTTAAACACCTTGCCACAAATATAAATGCCGTATGCGGGTGGTGTATTGTACATAGAACCGTTATCACTGTGTGTTTTGTAACGGAGCATAGTAGGTACAAAGTCAGGCAGGTCATCCCGAATTAAATCCTTGCGAATAATGGCAATTACAACACCGGCAGGTCCGATGTTCTTTTGTACGCCACCATAAATCATCGCGTATTTTTTGACATCAACCGGCTCGGAAAGGAAGCAGGAAGAAACGTCAGAAACCAAAAGTTTACCTTTGGTATTGGGAAGCGTGTGGAACTTTGTGCCATAAATGGTGTTGTTTTCACAGATGTAAACATAGTCTGCATCTTCACTGATAGGTAAATCACTGCAATCCGGTATGTAAGAGAAAGTCTTATCTGCAGAGGAGGCTACTGCATTTGCTTTTCCATATTTCTTGGCCTCTTCATAGGCTTTCTTCGCCCATTGACCGGTAATAATGTAGTCAGCAACGCCGTTTTTCATTAAGTTCATAGGAACCATGGCAAACTGTTGGGATGCGCCACCCTGCAAGAACAGAACAGCATAATCATCTGGAATCCCCATCAAATCACGAAGGTCTGCTTCAGCCTCATCAATAATCGCCTGATAGGCTTTGGATCTGTGGCTCATTTCCATGACGGACATGCCGGTTCCGTTGTAATTCAGCATTTCAGCAGCGGCTTCCTGTAAAACCTCCTCCGGTAACACGGCGGGTCCAGCAGAAAAATTATATACTCTATCCATTATTTTATCCTCCATTAAATATGATTGGAAATTAACATATCTATAAGTTTATATCCTTCCGCAACAAACACATCGGCGGTCTCCCCTTCTTTTTCACTGAAGAACGCTTTTTTCTTTTGAGGATGCGTACTGTCGTAAAGCAAAAAAGGAACGGGATTTCCGGTGTGAGTGCGAATTCGTATGGGTGTGGGATGGTCCGGAAGAATCAGCATTCGGTAAGGCACTCCGGCATTATCCAGATCATCCTGAATAATTTTCACAATCTTGCTGTCCACATTTTCAATAGAAAGTACTTTGTTATGGGCATTGCCGCTGTGTCCCATTTCGTCCGGAGCCTCTACATGCACGTACACAAAATCGTTTCCATCTTCCAACAGGGTTTTCACTGCGGCTTTTGCTTTTCCTTCGTAGTTTGTATATAATCCGCCATTCGCACCTGAAACGTTAATCACCTGCATCTTTGCGCCAACTGCAATTCCTTTTAATAGGTCAACTGCAGAAATCATTGCGCCCTTTAATCCGGTCTTTTCCTGAAAAGACTGCAATGTGGGTTTCGTGCCGGCGCCCCAGAACCACAGACAATTGGCTTTCCGTTTGCCATTTGCTGCCCGCTCTAAATTTAGTGGGTGATTATTTAGAATTTCATAACTTTGCTTCATCATTGCAAGAAGTTCGGGTTGTGAGGGCAAGAACTCTTTAACAACACATCCTAAATGGTCATGGGGCTGGCTTAAATCCAATTTATCTCCCTTATGCCACACCATAATATGGCGATAACTGGTTCCGGTATAGAATTCAAATGTTTCGTTATTGAAAGCAGCCCGAACCGCATCCATCAGTATATCCGCATCTTCCGTTGAAATCTCACCGGAACTATGGTCAATGATGGTCTTTTCTGCATAGGGTTCCTCTTCGGATACCGTAACAATGTTGCAACGGAAAATAATATCCGTTTCTTTCATGGAAACACCGACACTTAACGCCTCCAAAGGAGATCGGCCTGAATAATTATTCAGAGGATCATATCCCATAACCGCCAAGTTGGCTACGTCACTGCCGGGCTTCATAGAGTCCGGAACTGTCTTAACCATACCCATGATACCGCCGCGGGCTAATGCATCCATATTGGGCGTTGCAGCGTACTCCAGCGGAGTCATATGATTCAATTCTTTGATTGGCAAATCGGCCATACCATCGGCCAAAACGACTACATATTTCATAGCGCTTCTCCTTTCTGTAGTGTCTTTTCCAGACGCACAAATGTTTCGCATATAATAACACCTTTTGTTCAAAAAAACAACATGATTTGAAAAAATTATCAC
>JAZOXE010000068.1:0-2116 GCA_045659525.1 Faecousia sp.
ACCTCTCTTAAAAGCTCAACATAGTTAAGAGAAAGAAGCCAGTCAGCATTATTTACCATCATAGCCTTATCTTCTCCGAACTCGATAAAGCGTTCCATCTGCTTTTTGAAACATTCGCAGTTATGGGCAATGGTTTCTGCCGTCATCATAGAGCGCATATCCGTTCTGCCGGAGGGGTCACCAATCATAGCCGTACCGCCGCCAATCAGCGCAATTGGTCTGTTGCCGGCCATCTGTAAACGTTTCATGAGACAAAGCGCCATAAAATGACCAACGTGTAAAGAATCGGCAGTGGGGTCAAAACCAATATAGAATATCGCCTTTCCGTTATCGATCATCTCTCGGATTTCTTCTTCATTGGTCACCTGCGCAATCAGTCCTCGGGCAACCAGTTCGTCATAAACTTTCATTTTCTTTCTCCTTTCAAGAAAAAATCCTCTGTTCCGAAGAACAGAGGACGTAAAATTACGTGGTACCACCTCAAGTTCGGTGCAGTTTCACAACCGCACCCTCACTGTGTTAAACAACACAAAACAGCGATATCGGGCTGGACCGTCTTTCCCTACTTCAGTTTCAGGAAAGCCACTCCGGGAGGTATTTGGGCGGGGGTTATCACTGTCTTGCACCAACCGACAGTTCTCTTGGAAAACCGTACCGCTTACTTCATCCCTTCAACGTGTTATATAACCTAACTAATCCTAACAAATACGAACGCATTTGTCAAGTGGCGCTTAGCATCTCCTCGGCTGTACGCAGGGTTGTATCCGTAATGTTTGCACCACCGATAATCCGTGCAAGTTCCCGCTTTCTGCCCTCAAAATCCAGTAAAGATACGTTTGTGTAAGTTCTACCGCTCCGCTCCTCTTTGGCAATGAGCATATGAGTATCTGCCAACGCTGCCAATTGCGGCAAATGTGTGACACAAAGAATCTGTTTCGAGTTCGAAAGACTTTTCAGTTTCTCTGCCACTTTTTGCGCTGCGCGGCCGGAAACGCCGGTATCCACTTCATCAAATATCAGCGTTTCAATGTTATCTTGCTGGGCAAGCACATTCTTCATAGCCAGCATAATCCGGGCAAGTTCACCGCCGGACGCAACTTTGCTAAGGGGTTTTAATGCCTCCCCAGCATTGGCAGACATATAAAAAGCCACATCATCTGCACCGGTAGCAGTAAGTTCTGTTTCCGCAAAACGGCAGGAAAATTGCACCTTTGGCATATCCAGTTGAGAAAGTTCAGAGAATATCTTTTCAGACAAATCTTTACCACCGGAAATCCGTTTCTTCCGCAATTCCAGTGCCAAGTCCCAAGCCTTCTTTTCTTCTTCCGAAAGTTTCTTCTTCAGACTTTCCAGCCGGTCATCTGCAAATGTAATCTCATCCAATTCCCTTTTTGCATTTTCCAAATACTGCAATATATCTTCGCATGTTACGCCGTATTTTTTGCGCAAACGGTAAATGACATCCAAACGGGATTCAATCTCTTCCAGTTCATTACCACTGTATGCGAGACTATCCATCGCATTTCGGACTTCATCTGCCATATCCTGTGCCTGATACATAAGATTGGCAAGGGATTCCTGCAAAGCATTAAAGGCATCTGTATACCGGGATAATCTGCTGATTTCACGATGCGCGTTTGAAAGTAATTCCGCCGCGCCCTCTGTATCATCAGTTCCACACAAACTTATAACCGCCGCATACATACCGTCGCTTAACTTTTCCGCATTTTGTAAAACTTTTCGCCGTTCTTCCAACTTGATATCTTCGCCGACTTGCAAATTTGCCTTGGATATTTCATCGATTTGGTATTTCAGTGTTTCCATTCGACGGAGTTTTTCACCCTCATCCATTGTCATACGGTTAATATCTTGCTTTAATGCAACAACGGTAGCATACTGCTGTTCATAATTCGACAGAATTTCCTCTGTACTGGAGAACGTATCCAGGTAAGAAAGGTGACAACTCTCATCAAACAGCGCCGCAGATTCATGCTGTCCATGAATGTTAATCAGTTGCAGACCTAATTGTCGCAGTATGGATACCGTTACCGGAGTTCCATTTACACGACATATATTTCTGCCATCCAAATAAATTTCCCGGGAAATAACAACTTCC
>JAZOXE010000069.1:0-6647 GCA_045659525.1 Faecousia sp.
TAAGTGATCTCACCCCCGGTTTGGTCAGCAAACTCCGCCGGTCTGTGAAAGGGCCTCTCATTTGCAAACCCAACGCCGGCGAGCCGGTGATCGGAGAAGACAATCTCGCCCACTATCCTATGACTCCGGAAGAATTTGCCCAAAAAATGCGTTCTTGCATCGATGCCGGCGCGGCGCTCCTAGGCGGCTGCTGCGGCACCACCCCGGAACATATTCGGTGTGTCGTGCCAAAATAAGATAGTTTGTTAACGCACGGCTGGCGAAAAAGATCCGCTGTAAAAAAGACCAACCCAAGAGGGTTGGTCCTTTTTATTAAGGATTCAGGCAGGCGCCGGAGGTATTGAATTTATAAGTTTTTGCGCCGATCTTCAAAGAGCCGGTTGCCATTGCGCCGCTACTGTTGAAGTAGTACCAAGTGCTACCCAGTCTCAGCCAGCCGGTCTGCATCGCACCACCACTTTGGAAATAATACCAAACGCCGCCGACCTTCTGCCAACCGGTCGCCATTGCACCGGAAGATTTCAGATAGTACCAGGTATTTCCAGATCTTAACCAACCGATAGCCATCGCGCCGGAGGCGTTAAAGTAATAATACGTTCCGCCAATAGACTTCCAGCCGGTCGCCATCGCGCCGCCGCTGTTTAGGTAATACCAAGTTGTTCCCTGTTGCAGCCAACCGGTAACCATTGCGCCGGAAGACTTTAGGTAGTACCAGGTGTTGCCCTCTTTCAGCCAGCCAGTCTGCATAATGCCCTCGGCATTCATATAGTACCATTCGTTATTGATTCTTTGCCAGCCGGTCAGCGCAACTCCGCCAGAATAGTACATCCATTTTCCTTGCGCAAGTTGCCATCCTTCACGGTTTTGTTCTGTATAAACCGCAGTATAAGTGGCATCGCCTTGACAGGTTTCGGAAACCGTCGGATCCCAACCTGCAAACACATAGTCAGCAGTATCGTTAGAAGCCTTTGTGGGATCCTCCGGGATGGCGATAATGTCGCCGTAGTGATAGATCATTTCAGAAATTACAGAGCCATCATCATTTGCAAACTGCACCTTGTAATCTACGAAAGCCTCCTCGTAGGTGGCGGTATAGGTCACATTATCTGTACAGGATGCAAAGGGTTTGTCCCAACCGGCAAATACATATTTGTAAATATGTGGTTGCTCATGCGGCCGTGTCGGCGTAATATTTGTCGCCGGAACCCGTCCGTATGGCAAATGCTGTGTCAACAGTTTCGTTCCGTCCCAATTTTCGAAAGTTACTGTTGCCAGCGCCTCATCGCCATTAAAGAAGTAACATTTATCGCATCGCGGACAATACCAACATTCCTGCTGTGCAAAGATCTTGTAAACGACCTCATAATGCCATGTGGCAGCATAATATTCTTCGTTGGGAAGCAATTCTTCTCTGTGTACAGATATTGCATTCTTCTGCTGCTCCGTACCGGGATAGAAGATGGTTTTGAATTGGCTGCAATCACGAAAAACGTCCGCTCCCACCGTTGTTAAACTAATTGGGAATCTAACGGCTTTCAGATTGCTACAACCATTAAATGCATAATTTTCAATGGTGGTAACGCCATTGCAAATCGATATATATTCCAAGCCAATACACTTTTCGAACGCACTTCCTTTCACGGTTTTCACGCCGTAAGGGACAGAATATGCCCCGATCAAACCACCCGGTACACTATACAAGACGGTTTTATCCTTATTCAGCAACGCGCCCACACTGTCACTGCTATAATTTGCATTATTCTCATCCGCCCAAATCCCGGTTAAACTGGTACAGCCGCTAAATGGGTTTGTAATCTCATAAATATTGGTGCTATCGGATATCTGGGTAACATTTGCGGAAATGTTGATTGTTTTCAAACTGCTGCAATCAAAGAATGCGCCTTCACCGATCGTTGTTACGCTTTCCGGGATAGCGATGTTCTGCAGACTTGCGCAATTCCAGAACGCATATTCCCCTATGCTCTGCAGTCCCTCGGGGAGGGTGACCGTCTCCAGGCTGATGCAGTTATAAAATGTATCAGAGGGTAGCCATTTCACACCTCTACCTATAACAGCAGTCTTCAATCCTTCACAATTCTCAAAAACTTTAATACCAAAGGTCGTTACAGAATCTGGTACTATTATACTTTCCAAACGAATGCATCTGCTAAAAGATCCGTCTTCAATTTTCTGCAAACCCTTTGGCAGGGACAGGTCATTCAAAGCAGTACAGCCGTAAAACGCACTTGCGCCAATACTTTTCAGATCCGACGGCAAGGTGACACTCTCCAGAAGATTGCAGTTTCTGAATGCGCATTTTGGAATTTTCGTAACATTTGTCAGTGTTATATGGGTCAATTCCTCACCATCGGCATTCATAATATGTCCCCGCATATTGAATTCCATAGGATTGGCATAGGCTTCTCCAAAACTCACCCGACACCAGGCAGAGGCATCATAGATATATACATTTGCAGCACTCACTGCCCAAAACGCATTGTTTTTAATTTGCCACAGACTGGCAGGTATGCTAACTGATTCTACATCGCGGCAATTAAAAAACGCATTTTCACCTATAGTGGTTACCCCTTCTTCCATAGTGATCGATTTCAGATAGGTACAGCCTTGGAAAGCATAATTGCCAACCCTTGTCGCATCCCCGGGAATCACAAGATCTGTGACTGATACACCGTTTACATAGAGCGCTTTTGACAAATGAAGCGGATTAGCCGCAGGATTGACAAATTGGATTTTACACCAATTGGCGACATTTTTTATATAAACATGACAATTACTGCAATTCAAAAACGCATTACTGTCTATTTTCTCCACACCTTCGCCTATTGTTACCCTACGCAAATATTCACACTCCGCAAAGGCTGATGCTCCGATTTTGGTAACACCATCTCCAATAACGATGCTATTCAAATCCAGGCAGTCATAAAATGCACGCTCACCGATCTCAGTTGTTTTATCACCTATGGTAATTTCAGTCAAATGGTCACAATTCTCAAAAGCCGAGATGCCGATTTTCCACGCATTTTCGGGGATGTTAACGTGGGACAGACTACCGCAGTTGTAAAATGCGTAATCGCCTACTTCAATTAACGCTTCGCCCAAAGTGATCTTCTTCAAATTTATACAATTATAGAACGCTCCGTACCAGATCGTTGTTTTTTCTCCATCATCGGCGCCCTTGCCGGTAACAGTTACCTCTTCTAACCTTGTCGGAATATAATAGGTTTTCGTGCTTACAGGATCTGACCCCCACAAGCAATATTTCTGCTCTGTTTGCGTACTGTAATTATAATATGTCGTTCCGAAAATATATCCAAAGGGTGTTGCGCTCTCCCGGGTATAGCCCACAAATGGAACCGTTATCGCCTGCAGACCGTTGCAGCCGGAAAATGCGCCTTCATAAATCACATCCACACTATCCGGAACCACAACCGCAGACAAACCGGTACAGTTTTTAAATGCATTGCTGTGAATAGTCTCTAAACTATCCGGGATAACGATGGAAGTCATACTGGTGCAGCCAGTAAAGGCATTTTCCGGAATCCTCCACACAGTGGCATCCAGCACTATTTCCGTTAATATTTCGTCGTTAGCACCAAGAATATGCAGGTTCTTTGCATAGTCCCACAGATCGCCATAGTTCGTATTACACCAGGCGGAAGGGTCATAAATATATACATCAGTAAGACTATTACAATTTCGGAACGCAACAGTAGAAATGCTCTGGATATTTCTGCCAAAGGTTATGGAGGACAATTTGGTACAATCGCTGAACACATAACTATTCAATTGCTCCACGCCTGCTCCGATTTTTACGGTGACTAAATTGGTGCAATTTGCAAATGCATAGTCGCCAATATCCGTAACACTGTCAGGGATGGTGATTTCTGCCAAGGCGGTGCAACGAAAGAATGCTCTTTCACCAATCGTCTGCACCCCGCTTCCGATTTGAACAGACGTCAAGTTTTCCGATCCGAGAAACGCAAGATCACCTATTGTCTGTACACTGTCCGGAATCGTGATTCGAATCAGTTCAGTGTAGGCAAAGGCATATTCACAGATAACCTTTGTATCCGTATGAATCTGGGTAGCAGAGTTTCCTTTGACCAAAGCAGCATAGGGGTTTGTTGTTGTTCCCAGATAGTCTGCTGTATCATATTTGTTGTATGTAAGTGCGCTTCCCTCAAACGCATCGTCACCAATATAGGCAACACCGTCAGGAAGCGTAATCTGTGTCACATTTACTGCAAAATAAAATGCTTTACTCGGGATTTCTGTGACTGTGTCGTCCAATGCGAGACTTGTCAGTTCCTCTCCGGCTGTGTCCAAAAAATGCAGACGGCGCCCATACCAACTTTGAAGACTACTCATCGCTAAACCATTGATCTTACACCAGTCGGAGGCAGTACAGCGAACATATACATCCTCTAAAGCAGCGCAATTTGCAAAGGCATATTCGCCTAAGCCCTTTATGTTTGCCGGAATGGTGATCTGTTTTATGCTTGAACCGTAAAACGCCCGACTATAAACAACCCTTGTTTTAGAGTGAATCTGTGTCGCGGAATTTGCTTTTATCAGAACCAAATATGGGTTTTCCGCATTTCCCAAATAGTTTCCTGTATCGTATGTATTATAAACAAGGCGATTGCAATTCTCCAGCGCAGAGGCGGAAATGCTGCTCACATTGTTTCCAAAAGTCAGATTCCGCAAATTGGTACAATTTGCAAATGCTTCATCGCCAATATCAGTCACGCCGTTTCCAAGTGTCACATTCCTCAAGGCGGTGCAATCGCGAAATGCATAATCGCCAATGGCGGTAACCCCGCTGGGTATAACCACATTGGTCAAACCGGAGCATCCGGAAAATGCAGAACCACCGATGGTGGTGACCGGATAGCCGCCGAGGGTAGACGGGATCGTCAAGTCGGTGGCAGAGCCGTTGTAGTCTGTGATCGTTGCCTCGCCGTTGGATACGGTGTATGTAAATCCGTTTTCTGTTGCTGCGTTTGCGGTGGTGGGCAGCAGGAACAGGCAGAGCATTGCCAAGGCAACTGCTAAACACAAATTTGTTAGGATCTTTCCGATTTTCATGGCGTTCCCTCCATTTTTTGGTTGTGGATAGTTTCATTATACAATTAGGCAGAAGAATGTCAAGAGGAACGGATTCTTCGACTACGCGGCAATGCCGCTTCGCTCAGAATGACACGTCTTTAGATTGTGCGTTATCGAGCATTACAGCGGAAGAACGATTAGATTCGCGTGGGTGACGGATTGGCTGGCGGGGCATCCCGCCCGCTCAGAATGACACGTCTTTAGATCAGGCGTTACCGAGCGGTATAGCGGAAGAACCCCCTTGATTCGCGTGGGTGACGGATTGGCTGGCGGGGCATCCCGCCCGAACTGCCTGGGCGGGCATCCGCCCCGGTGTTCATTTTTTATTAACTTTTTCTTGTGTTGTGTCGATTTTTCTGTTATAATGTTCTTGTTATGGAAAAGAGAACATCATTTTATGTCAGCCGCAAAAGCGTGCTGACCTGGCTGATGGTCCTTTGCATGGTCTGCTCGGCAGTGACCCGCATTGCGTATGTCGGTTTGAAAGGGTCCGATAATACGCTTTTCGTGTGGAGTCAAATCGTTCTGCCAATCGTAGCAGTTCTGCTCTATGGACTCGTCACTATTATCAATGGAAAAGAGCATTTCTACAAAACCGCCATCTCGGTATGGATGATCTGCATCTATTTCGTCTTTGTTTTTGCCGGCTATGATTTCGGCAAATTCGACACGATGATCGCCTGGCTTTACGCCTTAATTATGCTGTTTGTGGCGCTGGTTTACACCCGCGTTACTGCAGGTAAATGGCGTCGCAGTTGGATCTTGGTTCCTTTGCTGGCTTTCCCCGGCGCTGCGCTTCTGTATCTGGAACGGAGCGTCCTTGCCACCCGGAACTGGGAATATATTCGCTATCTTGCCCCTGATGCGCTGATGGTTTTGGGTTTGGTGATCGCTGTGTTTGCAATGCGCATCCACACCGACGGTGAGTATCATCCCACCTGGGGTGACCGCTCTGACGGACGGAAGATCCGCACCCTCTCCCCTATGGCGCAGATCACAATGTATTTCCAATGGGAACGGAACATCTGCTCCAACCTGTTTGAGGAATCTTTTGAGATTTCTCACGTGGAGCGTTATATCCGGCAGAAGCGCAAAGAGGGTCTGACCGATTTCGGCTACACCCACGTGCTTTTGGCTGCCTATATCCGTGGTCTTTGCAAATATCCCCAACTGAACCGCTTTATCAGCGGTCAGCAGGTATTCTCCCGGGGCGAAGATATTCAGTACTGTATGGTCGTTAAGAAGGAGATGACCATTGACTCTCCCGACACCTCTATCAAAGTACATCTGAATCGCCGGAATACCGCCGCGGATGTTTACAATAAGTTAAACGCCGCTATCGAAGAAGTAAAGAAATCCGCAGAACTGGATTCCGGCATCGACAACCTCATCGGTTACCTGAATCTGATCCCCGGTGTTCTTTTGAAGTTCGTGGTGTGGCTGCTGAAATTCCTGGACTACTTTGGTCTGCTGCCCAAGTTCCTGCTGGAGCTGAGTCCCTTCCACGGCAGTTTGTT
>JAZOXE010000070.1:0-5021 GCA_045659525.1 Faecousia sp.
ATAGTAGAAACCGTCGACCGTCCGTTCATCCAGTGTAAACCGGCAGTCCATATACTTTTTCTGCACCACAGTGCCGTCTTCCTGCACTTCAATCGCCCGCCGTTTGCAACCAAAGGATGCAAACACCGGGAGATTACCAAAGTCATACAAGTGATGGTAAATAGGCGGGATACCCAGCGAACCCATAGAAGTAAAGAACACCGAACCGTGGAATGGGCTAACTTCCAGCAGAAATTTGGGAAGCATACCGAAGTAGTCCAAAACCCGCAATACCCATACCATGAACTTCAGAAAAATTCCCGGAACCAATGTAAACAGATGGGCTACATTGTCAAATGCAGAATCCAGAGGCGTATTTTTCACTTCCTCAATGGCCGCATTCATTTTATCATAAACATCCTGCAATGTATCTGCAGGTGATAAGTGCAGTTTGATTACCGTCTCCGGCGCATTGACTGCCATTTCCTTTTTTACGGTCATACAGAACTGAATGTCGTCGCCGTGGGTGTACACTTTCTGACCGGAAATGAATCGGTTGATTCCGGGATACCGGCTCACACCACGGCACACGCAGGTCAAAAGAATATGCTGCAATCCCAAGTTGGGCATACTCTCCCGGCGTTTTTGTCGGATATAGCGCTCCACGTTGGTAATCTCAAAAGATTCGGAGAACAAATTGGAGGAGGAATTGCGGGTACGCATAATATAAGGCGACACCTGACTCATAGGATCTAATGTGCGCAATTTCCGTCCGTCACTGCGGTCTCCCCAAGTGGGATGAAATTCTCCCAGGGGGTGGATTTGAATGGCAAAAACCATAAATACCAATCCCAACGTCATCAATGTATCCGGCAGTAAGGGGAGAAGTTTTACCAAGTCACCGGTAATCAACGCTCTGTTCAGGTACACCGTTACTCCGTAAGGAATCAGGGCAATCAAGAGAAGAACAGACGTTGCGGCAAACCGGCCGCCGGTAATTACGCCGTAAAGAATGGTCAGGAAGAACAACACCAGCGCATACAGCGCCGTAATCATCTTGCCATAGGCGTAAAAATCCACTTTTGCAAAGGAAAATACATAGTAAAGACAAATCAGGAAAAACGGAATGGTTGTCCTGTAAAACTGTTCTTTACCGCATACAAGGGCAATGAGCACATAAAGCAAGGTGGCCACAACCGGCAGAACGATTTGGCTCCACGTATCGGTGCCTTCCCCACCGACAAAAAGGATGCGGGCCACTGCCGAACACACCAAGCAAAGTGTCATCAGCCATGTCATTGCATTTTTGCAACTGACATAAAAGTGAGTTCTGTTTTTCATAACACGGTTATTATACCAAAACCTGCAAGTTTTGGCAATAAAAATCTCTCCACCCCAAAAAACAAAAAGAAGAGACATTTTCCATAGAAAATGTCTCTTTCGTTTCACTTATTAAACAGGGAAAACAGGCAATTCATCCGGATCTCCCTCGCCTGTGGGAGAAGAGGTGATTGCATCCATACTCTGCAAGCGAATCAACTCGGCATCAGCCGCAACATACAGTTCTTTCATTTCTGCCCTCCATTACACGCAACACCAAATCTTGGGTTTCTATATTATATCTACGTCTTTAGTTTACCATTTCCCCTATCTATTGTCAAGGGATTGCCACCATTTAGTTTTTCAAACTTTGCAAGGGTGCGGGAATTCTACCGCCCCGCTGAATAAAAGCGGCGCTTCCTTTGTCGTGTACCGGCATTACCGGGGCGCTGCCCAAAAGACCCCCCATTTCTACCCGGTCTCCAACCACCTTGCCGGGAGCAGGGATAATTCGCACGGCAGTGGTTTTGGAATTGACCATACCGATGGCTGCCTCGTCTGCAATAATGGCGGAGATCGTTGCCGCAGAAGTATCTCCCGGCACTGCAATCATATCCAGTCCCACAGAGCAGACACAGGTCATAGCCTCTAATTTATCCAGACAAAGTGTTCCGCTTTCTGCGGCAGCAATCATACCCTCATCCTCGGAAACGGGGATAAATGCGCCGGACAAGCCTCCTACATGGTTACTTGCCATCACGCCGCCTTTTTTTACCGCATCGTTCAGCAGCGCCAGTGCCGCAGTGGTGCCATGGGTACCGCATACTTCCAATCCCATCTCTTCCAATATCCGGGCAACAGAATCTCCTACCGCCGGAGTGGGCGCAAGGCTCAGATCCACAATGCCAAAAGGCACATTTAATCGACGGGATGCCTCTTCACCTACTAACTGCCCCATTCGGGTTATCCGGAAAGCAGTCTTTTTAACGGTTTCCGCCACCACATCAAAAGGCTGTCCTTTCACCGTCTGCAACGCGTGATACACAACCCCCGGTCCGGAAACACCCACATTTAGAACACTTTCCGGCTCTCCTACGCCATGAAACGCCCCCGCCATAAAAGGGTTGTCCTCTACGGCATTTGCAAACACCACCAATTTGGCGCAGCCCAAGCCGTCATTATCCTTTGTAACCTCTGCGGTCTTTTTGATTATCTCTCCCATTTTGGCCACGGCATCCATATTGATGCCGGCCCGCGTAGAGCCTACGTTTACGCTGGCGCACACCCGTTGTGTCACTTTCATGGCTTCGGGAATGGAATCCATCAGAATCCAGTCGCCTGCGGTGCACCCCTTTTGAACCAAAGCAGAAAAACCGCCGATAAAATTGACCCCGCAAGTTTTTGCCGCTTCATCCATAGCCATTGCCAGCGGCACGTAGGAATCTGTACAGCAGGAACTGCCCACCAAGGATATGGGCGTAACGGAAATCCGCTTATTTACAATGGGAATTCCAAACTCCCACTCGATTTCCTGACCGACTTTCACCAAATTTTCCGCCTGCTTTGTGATTTTGTCGTAAATTTTCCTTGCGCAAACATTTACGTCCGTATCCGTACAATCCAGCAGAGAAATACCCATTGTGATGGTGCGGATATCCAAATGCCGCTTGTCAATCATATCTTGGGTATCTAAAATATCTTTTACATTCAACATCGTTTTACACCCGGTGCATGGCATCGAAGATGTCTTCCCGCTGCAAACGGATGGACAAATTCATTGCCTTTCCCTTTTCTTCCAAAGTTTGCGCAAGTTGCGCCAAAGGCAACGAACTGCCCGAAACGTCAACCACCATCATCATCGTAAAATATCCCTGCATAACCGTCTGGCTGATGTCAAGAACATTAACCTGCCAGTTGGCAAGTTCTGTACAAACCTGCGCAATAATGCCCACCCGGTCTTTTCCAACAACCGTAACAACTGCTTTCATGCTTACACCTCATAATCCGCGCATACCCGGCTATCCAGGAAATGCCAAAACTTTTCCTTTGCCGCCAGATGGGCGGGATGGGAAGTATAATTTGCCAGCGCCTCCCGGCTCTCAAAATGGGAATACAGCGCATAGTCCATACCCCCCTGATAGGTCCTCCGGATTTCCATATGGGTAAGTCCGGGAATTACCCCCACCAAAGGTTCTAAAGCGTGGCGAATAATCGCAACCGCTTTTTCCTTGTCCGTTCCCTCTTTTAGGGTGTAAATTACAATATGCTTAACCATTGTTGTCTCCTTAAAAATAATACCGGAGCCGAAGACGGCTCCGGTATGTAGTTATTATTCTTCAGTTTCCACTGCGGTTTCTGCAACTTCTTCAGCAGTTGCTTCTTCTGCAGGAACTTCCTCCTCTTCCTCTGCTTCTGCAGGAGCAACTTCCAACAAAGCGCGGATGGACAGAGATATCCGTTTGTTTTCTGCATCCCCATCGGTAATCTTAACCTGAACTTCCTGTCCTTCGGTCAGAGCGTCTTCCGGTTTTGCAATCCGATGGTCAGCAATCTGGGAAATGTGAATCAAACCGTCAACGCCGGGAATGATTTCTGCAAATGCGCCAAAGGTCATCAGTTTCACAACTTTTGCAGTGATGACATCGCCTACATTGTAGGTGGTCATAAACTGATTCCAGGGGTTCATTTCTGCAGTCTTGTAACCCAGAGAAATCTTGTGCTTTTCTACGTCCATGGAAATAACGTAAACATCAATTTCGTCACCCACAGAAACAACTTCAGCAGGATTCTTAATCCGGTTCCAACTCAGTTCGGAAACGTGAACCATTCCGTCAACGCCGCCGATGTCCACAAATGCGCCGTAAGAAGTCAAAGACTTAACAGTGCCGTGGTACTTTGCGCCAACTTCGATCTCGCCCCAAATCTTCTCCTGAGCAGCCTTGCGGGCTTCAGCGCCTACAGCCCGGATAGAGCCGATAACACGGCGACGGGCGCGGTTTACTTCGGTAATCTTCAGTTCTACTGTCTTACCTACCATGCCGGTCATATCGCCGCCCTTGGCGATGCCGGACTGGGAAGCGGGAACGAATACCCGGATGCCCTTAACGGTAGCCACCAGACCACCCTTGTTTTCTTCAGTAACGGTACCCTGAACAGTGGTCTTTTCTTCCACATAGGCAGCCATATCATCCCAAACTTTCATGCCTTCCAGTTTCTTTCTGGACAGTTGGCAAGTACCCTCCTGGTCGTTTACACGAACCACAAATACTTCAATTTCATCGCCAACCTTCAGAACATCTTCCGGCTTTACAGTGGGATCGGCGCTGACTTCATCATACGGAATATAACCGGCATGCTTGGTTCCCAAGTCTACCTGGACTTCTGTTGCACCGATACCAACAACGGTGCCCACGACCTTATCTCCTGTATTTAAAGTCTTGATGGTCTGCTCGAACAGTTCGGCAAAAATTTCCTCCTGTGCAGACTCAACATTCTTAATTTCGCTCATAGTCTTATTGACCTCCTTTATAATCCACGCCGGGGTGGATGCTCCGGCAGTGATTCCAACATCAGCCACACCGCTAAAAAATTCCGGGTTTAGTTCACTGGCGTTATCCACCAGCACCACCCGACCGCAGTGTTTCCGGCAAATCATAGCAAGACGGCCTGTGTTGGAACTGTGGGTGTCTCCTACAACGACCATGGCTTGACAATTCTTACTT
>JAZOXE010000071.1:0-1564 GCA_045659525.1 Faecousia sp.
ACCCCAACCCCAGAAGCGTTTGGTTTGAAATTGCCACCGGTATCTATGAGGTAAAACCATTTTCCGAAATCATTGTATAAAAGGCATCCGTCCGTTCTGAGAACGGGCGGATTTAATATTATAGGCATTCCTCAAAATGAAGTTTGACACCATTTTTACGGAGTTTTTCTTGCAGATGCGTAATATCTACTTCGGAGAAATTCTTATTAATTGCCGCTGCTGTGCCCACAGCCTCACCGGACACAGCGCACACCGGGATCACCCGGGACACATCCCACATATCATCTGTGACCGAAATGCATCTTCCTGCAACGGCAAGATTTTTGATTCTTTTGCCATATAGCGCAGAATAAGGCAACTCGTAAACCGGACCGGAAATACGCCAATCGGAAAACAAACCAACAGAATCATCAAACCGCTGACGGTCAATACAATCCTGAGTCGTTACACCGCAGAGTCTACGCGTCATACGCAACTGAAGGATCGTTGCGATACTGCCGAGCATATGGTCTTCCGTCAGTTCCCCTCTGTCAAGAAAATGATTTAGCGTTGTTTTATGGGAAACTTGCACCATTTTGCTGATCTCCTCTGCTTCTACACCTACATACTTACGATTTTGGGGTATCCGCATTTCATCAGTAGAGTCACCTTCCGGAACGTCCAACACACCCACTGGGAAAAGATGCATACCTTCTTTATCGGAATAGTAATACCAGCCTGCTAATCCATTGCCGGGAGCATACAAAGCAGTTTCCTCCCCTGCAAATTGGCAAACATCCGCATCGCCGGAACAGTCGATCACATTTCCTGCCGCAATCGCGCTTCTGCCACTTTTATTTTCAACGATCAGATGAGTAATTATTTGATTGGAAACCGCAACATCGCAAACAGTTGTACCGTAAAGAATTTCAACGCCATTCTCGATCAACAACTGCTCCATTAAAATAGCGCATAATGAGGCATTATATCGCACCTTATATCTGCCTGCGCACTTTTCTTCCATACTGCCGCCTTCAATCCAGGCTTTACCGTAGATCAGTTCGCTGCCGTGGCTGATGGATAATTTCAGCAGTTCTTCTGCAATGCTGAAACTGACTTGGTGTCCTTTACCGTCACAAAGAGGTAAATAGATGGTGATCAAGCCTGCCGTGCCCAAGCCACCAAGCATATACATTCTTTCGCACAGAAGCACCTTATTTCCGCCACGAGCCGCCGCCAATGCGGCAGAGACACCGGCAAAACCGCCACCGACTATGACCGTATCATATTTACCCGTAACCGGAATTCCCCTTGCTTGTTCCTTTAGTGTATGCATAAATGCCTCCACATAATATATTTACTCTATTTTACCCCATCATTTCCGTATTTTCAACATAAAAAACCGACGCAGGTGCGTCGGTTTTTTAATACAATGATTATTTAAAATACTTTACAGCGGCTTCGAACATACGAATGTCATAGTTGCCGGGGACGTTCTTGTAAAGACCTGCGCCAACACGCTCGCTGTGACCCATCTTACCGAATACTCTGCCATCGGGAGATGTAATACCCTCAATTGCAAACA
>JAZOXE010000072.1:0-13525 GCA_045659525.1 Faecousia sp.
ATGTAGTGCAGCATTTTCTGCCCTTAAGTTTCCATTTTGCTTTGTAGAAACGGTTATAACGTCACAAGTTGCGCCCTTACAAATTCTGTCATACCAGTCATCGTCGCAGTTCAAAACGGCGTTATCGCACCGGCTAAACAATTGCGCTTTTGTATCGCAGTAATTTTCCATTGTTTTATGGAAGTCTAAATGGTCTTCAGTCAAGTTCGTAAATGCGGCAACCGCAAAATGCAGGCCTGCTACCCGGTCCAATGCGATTGCGTGGGAGGAAACTTCCATAACGGCATAACTGCAACCTTCTTCCCACATTCTTGCAAGAAGTCCCTGCAATTCAAAACTCTCCGGTGTTGTACGCTCTGAAGGGATATGGGTATCGCCAATCATATTCCCCATTGTACCAATCAGTCCCACTTTTGCGCCCCGTGTTTGCTCCAAAATATGCTTTAACAGCAGTGTTACAGAGGTTTTACCGTTGGTCCCCGTAATGCCAACAAGTTTTAATTTATCGGCAGGATGTCCGAAATAATTTGCGCCGATTTGCGCCAATGCCAACCGGTCAGAGTGAACCTGCACATGGGGCACATTCTCCCCCAAGCAAGAGGCTGTAACTACTGCCACAGCGCCTTTTTCCATTGCCATAGGAACAAACCGGTTTCCATCGGAAGCAAATCCGGAAATGGCCACAAAAAGGCTGCCCGGGGTTACTTTCCGGGAGTCATAGACTACATCTTTAATTTCCGTATCCCAATCTACGCTGGCGCAAATCACATCAACATTTTCCAGTAAATCCTTTAATCTCATAATGACTCCTTTAGTTTGCTTTTGTATCTGTAAATTCCAACGGTACTGTTGTACCCAGCGGAACAATTTTTCCTTTTTCGTCCAACTGTGCGGTTACTTTTATCTCCAAATCCTCTCCGGGATTTCCAATGGGTAGAATATAAAGTCCTAACTTTTCTGCCTCTTTTTTCGCTTGATTCTTTGTCATTCCCAAGAAGTCCGGAACAACTACAGTCTTATCTTCCGGAACATCTCCAAAATATAAGAGCACTTGACTGTTGCCGGGAACACCTTTCCCTGCCGCCGGAATTTGTCCGGTCACGGTTTCTTCTTCCCCTAAAAGTTTTCCCTTTAACCCCAAGGTATTCAGGATTTTTTCCGCTTCTTTTCGGGATAATCCGGTGAAATCTTCTAAAATCACCGTTTTACCGGCCACATCTTCTTCCTTAAAACTCTGCTCCACGCCCAAATACGGCAGAATATCTGCCAAAACGGCACCGGCAGTAGGCGCGGCCATTACGCCACCGGAAATATACATACCGGTTTGCCTGGAGGGTGTGTCCAATGCCACCAATACAATATACTCCGGATCGTCCATTGGCGCAATACCTACAAAGGAAACAATTTTATCCAGTGTCTTATTTCCGTTGCTGTCCAGTACATCAATTTTTTCACTGGTTCCGGTCTTTCCACCTACCAAATACCCAGCAACTGCCGCATTTTTTGCAGTTCCCTCTTCCACAACGGATGTTATCAACTTGCACATAGTTTCCGATGTTTCCTGCCGAATAACCTGCCGGATAACGGTGGGCTCTTGCTTTAATATCGTTTCTCCATTTTGATTGATCACTTCACTTACAATGTAAGGCTCCATTAGTTTTCCACCGTTCACCACGGAAGAAATCGCCCGGACAAGTTGCAGAGGCGTCAGTTTAAATGTTTGCCCGAAAGAACCGGATGTAAGGGACGCCGTTCCCCATTTATCTGTATCCGTTATCAGCGATTTATCAAAAAAAACGCCTTTACTCTCTCCTGCCAAATCCACTCCGGTTTTTTCTGTAACACCAAAGTTTTTTATGTATTCGTAAAACCTCTCTCCGCCTAATTTTAAGGCGATGTGGGCAAAGGCAATGTTGCAGGAGTTTTGCAGTGCTTGTGGCGTTTGCTCTGCGCCATGACCGGTGGATCGCCAACAGTGGAGTTTTTGGGCGCGTCCGGGAATCTGTTCCGAACCGGTGCAGTGAAATGACGTTTCTAAATCAATGGCGCCACAGTCCAGCGCCGCCGCCATTGTCAGCACCTTAAAAGTAGAGCCGGGCTCATACCCATCGGAAATGCAACGGTTGCGCCACTGTTTCAGTCTGGCGGACTGCAGTGCCTCTTGATATGCTTTCTTACCCTCAATAAATTCCGCCGTTCCTTCCCCTTTTTCCAAGTATGAAAAGCGCAATTGTTCTACTTCTTCTCTTGCTTCAAAATCGTATATTTCCAAATATTCATTGGGGTCATATCCGCCTATGGTGCTCATAGCCAGGATTTCCCCGGTTTTTACATTCATTACCACCCCAAAAGCGCCGTTTTGCACACTGTATCGGCTAATGGCATTTTCCAGTTGTTTTTCCAGGCAGGTTTGCACTGTCACATCCAATGTTGTCACCACATCGCACCCTTGTTGGGTTTGCAAGTAGTTTTCATAAGAATAGGGCATATCCATCTCGTTATTGCCTTTTGTGGTAATTACACTGCCTGCGCTACCTTCCAAGTAGGCATTATAGGAAGCTTCTATCCCCTCGCATCCGGTATTGGATACATTGGTAAAACCAATAACTTGAGAAGCAAGACTCCCATATGGGTAATACCGCTTGGAGTTTGGTTCTAAATGAATACCGGAAATGTTTTCTTCCAACAGATAATGACGAATCTGCGTTGCGGTTTCCTCATCTACCCGCGCTGCAATCTGTTTATAACGTTTTGTGATATCTTGCGCCTGTTCCAGTATCCATTCCGGTTTTTGTTCTAAAATTTCTCCTAACCTTTGAGAAATCTGCTGCAAATCGGCTTTGGACTGCTTAAGTTCGTGGGGGTTTAAATAGACATTGTCCACACTTTCACTGCAGGCAAGAATATTCATGTTCCGGTCGTATATCACGCCCCGGTCTGCCGTCACTTGTGTTACACGGGTTTGATTTTTTAATGCTAAATCGGAGTAATACCCGTAGTTTATTACCATTAGATTATAAAGGCGCGCTATGAGAGGAATAAAAGCCACAACCCCTAAAATCAGACCTGTGACTATGATTCGCTTATGCTGTCCGCTATCCCCCCGCAGTCGGGTATATTCCTTCTTTTTCTCCCGCTTTTTCACTGTCACCACCTCGCACTAAATTTTGAGAATGGGCAGCAAGGGAATCCCTCGCCGCCCATTGTCTAATAAAGTGTATTGGTCGGGACAATCTTTATGCAAATAAATGTACCGATTTGTAATTTATTCTCCCAGTGAGAGGTCTATATTCTCTGCTTCTTCTCGGGGAATCATACCCAACGCTAAAGCCGTTCTCTCGACTTCTGCCAAGTCATAACTGCTGTGATATGTTTCTTTCAGTTCTGCATTTTCTGCCTGCAGGGCGCTGACATAGGACTGCATAACCGCAATCCGTTCGCAACGGTTTTGATACCGCACAACGCCCACTGCCATACTGGCAAACATGACCACTGCCACCAGTGTACCCAATATCGCTATCGGGTCAATATAAATGCGTTTTCTGCGGCATTTCTTAACTGTCAGCGGCGCAAATTCTATTGGGGGAGCAACTTCGATTTTCCGGGCGGCATTGCCGTCTATTACGTTGAATCGTATATATTGAATTTCCGCTTTGCCTGTCATAATCGTTGCCCCTTTCTGTTTTATCCGTCATTCTCCCTTTGGCACACCCGCAGTTTTGCGCTACGGGCTCTCGGATTATCTGTTAATTCCTTATCCGATGCCACAATGGGTTTTTTATTTACCAATTTTACCAGCGGTTTTTTACCGCATACACACACCGGAAAATTCGGTGGACAGGTACAGCCTTTCGCTGCCTCTGCTATTGCGCTTTTCACAATTCGGTCTTCCAGTGAATGGAACGTTATTACCGCCAATCTCCCACCGGGGTTTAGTAGCCGTGGCGCATCCGCCATAATCCGTTCCACAGCCCCCAATTCGTCGTTGACTGCAATTCGAATTGCCTGAAAACTCCGTTTTGCCGGGTGTTGTTTTTCCCGCAGCGCCGCCGCCGGCATAGCCGAACGTATAACTTCTGTCAGGGAAAGGGTTGTTTGTATGGGGGATATCTCTCTTTGTCGGCATATTGCCGCCGCAATTTGAGGCGCATAGCGCTCTTCTCCATAGTTATATAAGATTCGTTTTAACTGCTCTTGCGACCAGGTATTGACCACCTGCTCCGCTGTCAGTGGATCTTCTCTGTTCATCCGCATATCCAGCGGCGCATCGCTCATATAAGAGAAACCTCTCGCTCCATCATCAAGTTGCGGCGAGGACACGCCCAAATCTAAAAGAATCCCATCGACTCCGGAAATATTTTGTTCTTTCAGAACCTGCGCCATTTCCGAAAAATTGGAATGAACCAACGTAACGCGCTGACTGTATGGTTTTAACCGTTCCTCAGCCGCTTTTAAAGCAACCGGGTCCCGATCAATACCGATTAACCGGCCTGTAGTAAGACGCTTTGCAATCTCCGCAGAGTGACCTGCGCCGCCTAATGTACCATCTACATAAATGCCGTCGGGTTTAATGTTCAAGCCGTCAATACATTCATCCAGCAACACGGACACATGGTGAAACTGTGTCATAGGCCAATCGCCTCAAGGGAAGCCAGCAATTTCTCCGGCGTAAGGTTCTCTTTTTCAAACGCGGCAAATTCTTCTGCATCCCAAATCTCCGCCTGCCCTGCCCGGCCCACAATCATAACGTCCCGGCCAATGCCTGCATATTCCAGCAGGAACGGCGTCAGACTGAAACGGAACTGCTTATCCGGACAACACTGGGTAGCGTTCATAAAAATCAAACTGGTGGCTGCGGAACGTTGGGAAATGGGTAATGCGTTGTAGTTTTCACTTAACATATCAAAATCACGGTCTGTATAAACCGTTAAGCATCGGTGACCGCAGTTAACGCCCAAAGTGACATAAAAATCCTGCCCCAATTCCCCCCGCAACTTCGCAGGGACGAACAAACGGTTCTTTTCATCTAATTTGGCGCTGTATTTTCCAATCACTTTTGGTCACCTCCACTCCATTTTGCTCCACTTTGCTACCATTTTGCTCCATTTACTGACATTATATAGAATCATTATTCAAAAATCAATATTTTTTTTGCATTTTTTTCAAAAAAATTAAGGAAAATTCCGGAAATTTGCAATTTTAGAACAGTTGTTCTATAAAAATCTCTTAAATTTCCGTATTTTCCCTATTTTTGCGTTAAGACTTAAATATCAGTTGCTCTTTTTCCATTTGTCCACGAACAACTTCAGGCTTTTTACTGCATTTGAGCAAGAACACCGCCAAAGGCCCTTCCACTTTTTCTTGCACCAAGCGCCGCAATTGACGCGCGCCCTCCTGCTTGCATAGATCATGCCTCAAAACCTTAGGCAGTTCCTCCGGCAGTTCTAAGCGGATCCCCTTTTCTTGCGCCCGACCGATCAGTTCCTTCAGATATTTATCTGCAATCTTTTCCATTGTTTCTTCCTGCAACGGCTGAAAACACACTGTGCAATCCAACCGTCCTAAAAATTCCGGTGTAAACTGCTGCTTAATCGCTTCCTTTATTTTGCCTTCTCTTCCGGAAGGCTGAAATCCCAGCCCCTCCCCTTTTTGGCCTGCGCCGGTATTGCAAGTCATCATTACTATAACATTTTGGAAACTTACCCTTCGACCGGTAGAGTCGGTTAATACTCCCTCTTCCATAATCTGCAAAAGAATTCCCGATACATCCGGGTGCGCTTTATCAAGTTCATCCAAAAGCACAAGGCAGTATGGCCGTCTGCGCACCGCCTCTGTCAGTTTTCCTCCCTCTTCATATCCCACATAACCGGGAGGCGCGCCAATCAGTCTGGCTACCGACTGCTTTTCCATATATTCCGTCATGTCCAGCCGAATCATTGCTTTTTCACTGCCATATAATTCCCGGGCCAACGTGCGGCACAGTTCGGTTTTCCCCACGCCAGTAGGTCCGGACAACAGCATACTTGCTACCGGACGTCGTTCGTCCCGGATCCCGCTTAATCCCCGACGCAGTGTTTCCGCAATCTCTTTAATTACATTCTCCTGACCGATTACATTATGAGATAGAATCTCTTCCAAACTTAAAAGTCTTTGCCTCTCATCGACTGTGAGCCTGCCTACGGGGATTCCGGTTCTTGCCGACACCGCCCAAGCCACATCCGCAGCTGTTACCGCTCTCCCACGACGATTGTCTGCGTTTCGGGCAGCAATGCGTTGCATTTTATCCCGAAGTTCTGCTGCCCGTTCAAAGCGGCTTTCCCGCACCGCATCACTCAACTCTTTTTCCAACTCCTGCCGGACACTGCGCTTGCCCAAATACAGTTCCTGCATACGGGCGTGAGAGGCACCCTCATCCAAAAGGTCAATTGCCTTATCCGGCAAGTATAGATCCGGCAAATACCTTACAGAAAGACGCAGCGCCTCCTGAAGAGCCTCCTCCGTTATTTTGATATGGTGATGTTGTTCCAGTCCTGGGCGCAGACCACGTAAAATTTCCATTGTTGCCTCTCGGCAGGGTTCTTCTACGCTTACCGGGCGAAACCGCCGTTCCAATGCCGGGTCTTTTTCAATGTATTTTCGGTATTCTGTGCGGGTTGTAGCGCCCAGCATCTGCAGTTCTCCTCTACCAAGGGCTGGCTTAAAAATATTCGCCGCATCAATGGCCCCCTCTGCCGCGCCTGCTCCCACAATGGTGTGCATTTCATCCACAAACAAAATCACATCTCCACTGCGTCGGATCTCCCCCAGCACATCTCGAAGCCGCTCCTCAAATTCACCCCGGTATTTGGTTCCTGCCACTAAGTTTGCCATATTTAGGCTTATGAGTTTTTTATCCCGTAGTTGGGGTGGCACTGTCCCTGCCGCCATACGCTGGGCAAGTCCTTCTGCGATTGCTGTCTTCCCCACCCCTGGTTCTCCTACAAGCGCAGGGTTGTTTTTGTTCTTACGACTCAAAATCCCAATAACTGTGTCAATCTCTCTGTCTCTACCGATTACCGGTTCCATAGTCACCGCTTTTTGAATTAAATCTTCACCAAACTGTTCTAATAGTTTCATAGAAGTCGACTCCCTTTTCCCCTTAATCGGCGTACTTGCCGTCCATTGGGCGTACGCCACCGCTTTATCAAATAACTCATCGTTATCAACGCCGTTTAGTTGCAAAAGTGTTTGGGCGCGATTTTCCCTGCGAAGCATACTGATTAGCAAGTGGATCGGCTGAATCTGTTTGCACTTCTGATCTCTTGCTTCTTGCAGCGCCCCGGACAACGCCTGTTTTGCCTGCCGGGTAAATCCTTGAGGCAACGGCAATCCTTCCGTACCCACACCCCACAAAACCTGGGTCATTTGCCGGGTTAATTCACCATTGATTCCTACGCATTGCAGCAGTTGTCCAGGAACGCAGTACACATCCAGCATGCTCAGCAGCATATGGCTTGTGTCTACGCAACTATGTCCCATCTGTCTTGCCGTGTTAGCCGCCTGCAACAAAATCCGTTCCACCTGAACTGTGTATCGCATCTGTATTCACCTTCCTTATTCCCCAAATTGTCCCCTACCCCTTCGTAAATTATACTTATGATTTTGGAAAACCTCTTGCATTTTTGAAAATCCATGTTAAAATAGAACTGCGTTAAGATATTAACTATATTTTTTCGCTCTATGCAAAAACAAATATGGGAGGGAATATCATGGCTTATAAGATTACTGACGCTTGCGTAAAATGTGGAAGTTGTGCTGACAACTGCCCCGTTGAGGCTATCACCGAAGGTGAAGACCAGTACGTAATTGATGCTGACATCTGTGTTGACTGCGGCACTTGTGTCGATAATTGCCCTGTTGAAGCGATTGAAGAGGGCTAAAAATCGTTTTAAAATCGACCTGTGTGTCGGGGCACCCCGGTACACAGGCTGATTTTTTATATAGACATTGAGGAGAAAATATGGACATCCTGCACAATGGCTTTACTCTGAAAATACCGAATGGCTCGTTTCCGTTAAGCACAGACTCCATTGTCCTTGCGGACTTTGTTCGTCTTCCAAAAAACAGCAATGTTTTAGATATGTGTTCCGGTTGTGGAACACTGGGGCTTTTGCTCTGCGCCAAAGACACAACCTGCCATATAACCGGCATAGAGATTGACCCTCTTTCTCACGAAGGCGCTCTTACCAATATTGCGGACAACCGAATTAGCGCTCGATTAACAAGCATTTGCGACGATATCGGAAACTACCGGGCATTCCTTGCCCCGGGCAGTTTTCATATCTGCGTTTCCAATCCCCCCTATTTTGTCGCAGGACCTAAAAGTAAAGAAACCCCCACCGCACGGCGGGAGGATTTTTGCAATGCCGAAACCTTATTTCAGTGCGCCGCATGGGCGCTACGCTACGGCGGAGATTTTTATTTGGTACACCGCCCGGAACGTTTGGCGCAGTTGTGCGCGCTGGGCGCGAGATTCGATTTGGAGGCCAAACGGCTTTCCTGTCTGCGTCACAGTATCGATGCCCCAGTCAGTTTGGTGCTGATACAATTCAGAAAAGGCGGAAAACCGGGTCTTGTATGGGAAGAAACGGTTCTACACAATCAAGATGGATCTCCCACATCGGATTACAAAAGAATTTACCATCTCCAGGAGGAACTGTAATGGCTGGAATGTTATATTTGGTGCCCACCCCCATCGGCAATTTGGGCGACATCTCCCAACGTTGCCGGGAGACGCTGGAAAATGCGGATTTTATAGCCGCAGAAGATACCAGAGTAACACTGAAACTTCTCAATTATTTAGGAATAAAAAAAAGCCTGGTCAGCTACTTCGAGCATAACAAGGCGCAAAAAGGTGAGCAAATTGTAAATCGGATTTTATCCGGAGAAACCTGCGCTTTGGTCAGTGATGCCGGCTCTCCCGCCATTTCCGATCCAGGAGAAGATTTGGTGAAACAGTGCGCACAAGCCGGGATTACCGTCTGTGCAATCCCCGGTCCTTGCGCTGTAATTACCGCATTAAGCATCTCGGGTCAAAGTACCGGCAGATTCTGTTTTGAAGGTTTTCTTTCAACGGCTAAAAAAAGTCGGAAAGCCCACCTGGACAAACTGCGAAACGAAGAACGCACTATGATTTTCTATGAAGCCCCCCACAAATTGCTGGCAACTTTAGAAAGTATGGCGCAAGTATTTGGAGTGGAACGTTCCATCAGTCTTTGCCGAGAACTGACGAAACTTCACGAAGAAGTGATTCGCACCACCTTGGGTGATGCTATTACTTACTACGAAACCCAAGCACCCAAAGGCGAATTTGTGTTAGTTGTAGCCGGCGCGCAACCGGAAGTTGCCGCGGAAGCAACTTCCGAAGACGCTGTTGCTCGGGTGAAAGAACTGATTTCGCAAGGTCTGACCCGAAAAGACGCCGTTCGCCAAACCGCAGAAGAACTACATTTGCCCAAAAACGTTGTTTATGACGCTTCTTTAAAAAAATAAACCAAAGCCGAGGTGTTTCGAATGCCGAAATCCGACAATCAAAAACTTAAGATCCTCTATATTTTAGATTATCTGGAGAAGAACTCCCATGAAAATAATCCGGTAACTGCCAGTAAATTGATTTCCTATTTGGACCGCCAACGGAGCATTTCCTGCGACCGAAAGACTGTCTATTCCGACATCGCCGCCTTGCAGGAATACGGTGTAGATATTGTATCCATCCCCGGTAAAAACGGCGGATATTACATTGCCTCCCGGAACTTTGAACTTCCGGAACTGAAACTGCTGATCGACGCAGTACAATCCAGTAAGTACTTAACCGAGAAAAAGTCCCGAGAACTGATTGAAAAACTCTGTACCCAGTGTAACGAGCAAGACGCAAACCTTATGCGCCGTACCGTTGTGGTTGCCGGTCGGGTAAAGAGTATGAATGAGACCATTTACTACTCTGTAGATGCCATTCAGGAGGCCATTGCCCAAAATAAACAAATCACTTTCCGCTATTTCGACTGGGATTTGGGAAGGCAACGAAAATATCGGGAAAAACCCTATTGCGCCAGTCCCTACGGTTTGTGTCAAGATAACGAAAACTGTTACCTCTTGGCGCACTCCGACCGCCACGGCATTACATCTTACCGAGTTGACAGAATGACCGATATTTCCTTAACGGAAACACCCCGCACCCCCTGCCCGGAATTAACCGGAAAGCAACTGGTTGAGCACGCCGGGCGGTTGTTCCAAATGTATACTGGTGACACCACAAATGTTAAATTGCAGTTTCACCGCAGTTTAATCAACGTAGTAGTGGACCGGTTTGGAAAAGACACTATGCTGATTCCCGACGGTGACGAGTATTTTAACTTCACAGTAAATGTTGCTGTATCCCCTATGTTCTTAAGTTGGGTTATGGGCTTTGGGGAAAAAGCAAAAATTCTCTATCCCCAAAGCGTAATTGACCAATGCAAAGAATTGTGTCAGGCGGTTATGAGCCGCTATTGACATCGTCTTGGGTGTTTACAACACGAAATGATGCAAATAGATTCTCCCAGGTTTCCTGCAATTTCCCGCTTTCTTGGGCGCTTGCCATTACAGACAGGCCATAATGATATTGTCCATCATCCAATATACAGAATCTCCCCACCTGCTCTCCTTCTTCACCAAAGGCTGACCAGGCGGCATAATAACGCTTTTGCGTTTCCGTTTCCACTTTTTGCACTTGCAACTGCTCTTGTGTCAAGCCGGTTAGTTCCCGGATGGTTCTATCCAAATCCCCCGCTTCTCCGGTTTGCAGGGATATGGTATATCCATCACAAAAATATAGTTTTTCCCCATTCTCGCTTTCCATTGCCGGAGCAGATACATCTTCCGGTAATTCTATGAGAACTTGTTGCGGTTGTACCATTACACTTTGTATTTCCTCATCCAACACCGTTTCAAAGGTTTCCTGTGCGCCGCACCCGGCAAGAAATAAGCCAAGCAGCAAAATTAGCAGCCATTTTTTCATTTTTTACCCTCCCGAAAGGTTATAATATGAAATTTCTTCTCTTTTACCTACTACTAATCAATGCCTTCGGATTCGGCATTATGCTTGTTGACAAGCGAAAAGCCATAAAAAACAAATGGCGAATCCCGGAAAAAGTACTGTTTGCTGTTGCTCTTTTAGGTGGCAGTTTGGGATGTCTTATAGGAATGTACACCGTTCGGCACAAAACGCAGCATCCAACCTTTACCATTGGAATCCCCATTGTTTTTGCCTTACATATTATTTTGTTTTTTGTGCTTTTCCCTCTATAGTAAACAAAAACGGACTGCAAAGAATCTTGTTCTTTGCAGTCCGTTTTTTATTACAGTTATTGTTTTTCCATTTCCGCTTCCAGCAGTTTCTCCGCACACAACATTCCGTCAATGGCCGCAGACATTATACCGCCTGCATATCCTGCGCCCTCTCCTGCCGGATAAAAACCGGACAGTCCAACGGAGCATTTATCCTCACCGCGAACAATCCGTACCGGAGAAGAACTTCGGCTTTCCGGTGCTGTAAGCACACTGTCACCTCGGGAGAACCCTTTCAGGTTTCCCTCCAACATTGGAATGGCCGCTTTCAGCGCCCGGGTGATTTTTTCCGGCAACACTTCATTTATGTTACACCATTTCACGCCGGGGCGATATGTGGGAATCACTGTGCCAGGGCCTGCGCTGGGTACATTTTTAAGAAAATCCTCCACTTTTTGAGCGGGCGCAAAATAATTTTTTCCACCCACGTTAAATGCCTTTTCCTCAATCTGTCTTTGCCAGTACATTCCTCCCAGAGGGCCGCCTATTGGAAAGTCCTCGGGATTCACGGTCACCAAAAGCGCCGCATTGGCATTTTCACCATCCCGGTCTGCGTTGCCCATACCGTTGGTACCAACGCCGCCATCCTCCGATGCCGCCGCCACAACATATCCGCCGGGGCACATACAGAAAGTATATACGGTTCTGTCTTCTAAATGTTTTACCAGTTTATAATCTGCCGGCGGAAGCACGGGATTTTCTTCCCCATATTGTGCTATATCTATATCTTTTTGTAGATGTTCTATTCGCACTCCCATTGAAAAAGGCTTTGCTTCCATAGGGATACCAATATGATTCAATGTTTCAAACGTATCTCTGGCGCTGTGTCCGATAGCGAAAATCATGCTATTGCAGCAAATTCTTTCACTGCCATTAATTTCCACTCCGGTCACTTTCCCATTTTCCTGAAAAATGTCCGTTACCTGGGCACAAAAGCGCACCTGACCGCCTAAAGAAATAATCTTCTTGCGAATATTTTGCACCACAGTAATGAGCACATCCGTTCCAACGTGGGGCTTGGCGTCAAATAATATGTCTTCCCGGGCTCCAGCCTCCACCATTTGCTGTAAAATCCAGCCAATTCGCGGATTGTTCACACCGGTATTCAGTTTTCCATCAGAAAACGTACCGGCGCCACCCTCACCAAACTGCACATTGGTGCCTTCGTCCAATTCCCCGGTTTCAAAGAAAGTGTTTACCTTTTTCTGCCGGCTTTGGGCATCTTCTCCCCGTTCCAGAACAATGGGGTTTTGTCCCGCCATAGCCAGTATCAACGCGGCAAACATACCTGCCGGGCCAAACCCTACCACCACCGGAGACAATCCCATCGGATTTAACGGCTTTGGTGGTTTATAATAAGAAATCGGAGCAATACTTGCCCGCTTACAACCGCTTTGTTTGAGTATTTTATTCTCATTTCCCTCTATTTGGGCATCCACAGTATAAACTATTCGGACATCCGGCTTTTTTCGAGCATCCACTGACCTGCGGACAATTTGAATCTTTCGTACTTTCGAAGTGGAAAGTTTCAACGCCCGGGCCACCTCATAGGATAGTTGTTCTGCCGTATGTTCCGGTGGTAAAGAAATTTCCCGCACCCGAATCATAAACTTTCCTTTCCGGCACTTTTCCCCGCCAAATAGCCGGAACTCCATGCCCACTGTAAATTGTAGCCACCGCAGTCTCCGTCGATGTCTAACACTTCGCCGCAGGCATAAAGTCCCGGAACCAACCGACTTTCCATGGTTTCCGGGTTAAAGTCTGCGGTTTTTACACCCCCGGCCGTCACTTGGGCGTTATCCATACCCATGGTTCCGGAAAGTTCCAGTTCCATATTCTTTACCGCAAAAGCAATATCCTTTCGTTCCCGATCTGTCAGTTCTGCCGTATTTGCTTTTCCTTTTATGCCGGCAATTTTTACTAACACTCTTCCCAACCGGTTATGTAAGATACCGGTGAGCAATTCCTCAATCGGAAGATTTCTCTGTCTGCGTTTTTCCAATTCTTCCATCAGTTCTTCTTCCCTGCATTGTGGCAGCATATCCAATTTACACACCCACTTGCCCGGTTGCGCCGTAACATCTCTGGAAATTTCAAAAATCACCGGTCCGGAAACACCGTACTCGGTAAACTGGATTTCTCCGGAACTTTCCGTCCAAAG